>DATFXS010000661.1:0-6701 GCA_035315605.1 Polyangia bacterium | reverse complement strand
GACACGATGCTCTGGACCATCAGCATCATCAGGCCGGCGTGCAGGCCGTGCCCGGCCACGTCGCCGATGCCCAGCCAGGCGCCGCTCTCGAACGGCAGGATGTCGAAGTAGTCGCCGCCCACCTCGGTGGCGGGGACCATCGCCGTCGAGATCTCGAGCCGCGAGACCCCGCGATTCTTGGGCAGGATGCCGACCTGGATCGCCGCCGCCAGCTCGATCTCGTGCTGTAGCCGCGAGCGCTCGGCGCGCTCGCGCTTCGTCGCCTCGGCCACCAGCCGATCCTGCAGCGCGGTGGCCTTCAGCGACGCGCTGATCTGGGCGGGGATCGACTCGGAGACGGTCGTGCGCGGCGGATCCATCTCCAGCAGGCACCACCCCAGGGACTCGTCCTGGAAGCAGAGCGGCTGCACCATCAGCGTGTGGCGCCGCGGCGGCCGGAACGCGGGCGGCAGCAGCTCGCCGGCGCGGAACGTTGTGCTCCCGTCGAAGGTCGACAGACCGCGGTCGTGATCCCAGGCGATGATCAGGCGCGCGGCGGCCTCGCCCGTCGGGTCGCCCCCCGCCTCGTGGAGCACCACGGCGCAGCTGCGGACGCGCAGGCCCGGCAGATGCTTCGCCAGCGCCAGACCGATCGACGGGCAATCGAGGGAGGTCCGCACGTCGGTTCCAAGCTCCTCCAGCGCCCGCGACGCCTCCTCCGTTTCGAGGCGGCGCCGACCCTGCGTCCGCTCGGCATGGTCGCCGATGAGGATGTGGGCGCGCTCGAACAGCGACTCCGCGACGGGCGCGGTCCTCCAGCTGAGGTCGGCGACCACTGTTCGCCGCAGCGTCGCGACCGGCTGATGCCAGGCGCTGACATTCCCCAACTCCGCGGCCCCACCGACAATCTCGTCCAGCGTACCGAGAAAGTGGTCGCCGCTCTCGCCGGCGAGGTCTCTCCGGATTGCGTTCACCATCCGCTCTGCCCAGTCGACCGGCAGCGACGGGTCAGGCGCCGGGCCGCGTGCTGCGGTGACTTGCGCCCAGGCCGCGTAGTCCGGACCCACCATCGTCCGTTCCGCCGGCTCCGCCGGCTCGGGCTCGCCCTGCCGGGTTCCGCGAAAGCAACCACACGACTGGCGGATCTGGGGCACGGTCTCGAGCACGACGTCGCCGCGCGACTCGCCTCGCGCCAGCGCCAGCGCCAAGCGCACCGCCTCCACGCCGAGGCGGCGGGGCGCTTGCCTGACCGTCGTCAGAGGCGGCGTGGTAAACCGCGCTTCATCGACGTCATCGAAGCCGACGACCGCCACGTCCTCGGGCACGCGCAAGCCGCGAGCCCTCAGCGCCTCGAGGGCGCCGAGCGCCATCCAGTCGTTCGCCGCCACGATGGCGTCGCAGCCGCTGCCCCCGTCGAAGAGCCGGACCACGGCGTCCTGTCCCGCCGAGAACCGGAAATCGCCCCGGATCGTCAGCCGGCCGTCGGGGTCGATGCCCCGGTCGCGGTGTCCGGCTCGATAACCTGCCAGGCGCTGCTCGGCCTCGCGGCCGTGGCCCGTCACGAAGGCGATCTGCCGGCAATTGTGCTTCTCGATCAGATGGCGGGTCAACGCGCGTACACCGCTCGAATTGTCGATCGCGACGCACGGCACGCCCGGCTCGCGCGCGCCGATCATGCAAATGGGCAGCGGGCGCAGCCGCTCGACCAGCGCGGCCACGGTCGTATCCGTGTCCTCCGCCCCCATCGTCCCCTTGACGAAGATGGCGGCGTCCAGATTGTGACGGTCAGGAAGCGCGTAGATAAAGTTGCGAGGGTCGGCGAGCGTGACGTTGCCGCCCGAAAAACAATCGAGGTCCGCACCGCGCACCGAGCACTCCTGGTGGGCGCCGACGATGACCTCGTCCTGGTAGGCGTAACTCCCGCCGCGGAGAAACAGACCGACCCGCAGCGAGCGCGCGTTCACGGAAAGGACGGGTGAAGAGAAAGAGACACGTTAGCCAGCCGTGCAGACATTCCATCGGCCTCGCCCGCGACGGCCTTGAGTTTCGGCGCCACCGCGATGCTCAAGCTCCGCCCTGACTCGGCCGAGATGAGCGTTGAGGAACGAGAAGCGTCGTGGGTGTGGGTGACCAAAGCGGTCGATTGCGACGTCCGTCCGTCGCGCCCATCGAGGGCGCCGACTTCAGCGCCGCGAGCGAACGTGACCAGGCGCGTCTCTGCGTCCGCCTGCGCGGCCACGCGGACCTGGGTGCGAAGCGCGCCTTGGAAGGATTCGTAGCGGCGGTCGATCACGCGGCGCGCGTCGATCGGGTCGATGAGGTCGTCGTCGACATGCGCCGCCTCGATTTCATGAATTCGTCATGCCTCAAGACGCTCGTCACCTGGCTCAAGAAGGTCCGCGAGCGCCCGGCGACACAGCAGTACCCGATCCGCTTCCTCCGGGACCAGAGCGCATATTGGCAAGAGCGCAGCCTGGACGCGCTCAGGGCATTCGCGCCGGGCATCGTCAACGTCGAGTGACGCGCCCGGGGAGACCCGGCGATCAGGCGAGGGCGTTGGATCCGGTCGGCGGGCGCGAGCGGCCGTCCGGGTCGCCGACGGACCGGGCATCGGCGGATCCTGTGTCGACGGGCCCTGACCGCGTGGCCCACTCGTCGGCGAGCGCGAGGATGCGCGCGTTGACGGGAACCGCGTGCAGGAAGCGGTGACACCAGGAGGGATCCTCGATGCGCTGGGCGCGCGCGAGCAATCGTCGGTGCGCCACTGCCAGCGCGCGGCGCGCCTCGTCGCGCCGCCCCGACTGCTCCAGCGCCTCGGCGAACGCCAGCCGCACCATCGACTCGCCCTCCTCGATCTCGCCCAGCCGCTCGAGCGCATCGTGGGCGGCACGACCGGTCCCGAGCGCGCCCTCGAGGTCGCCGCGGGCGAGCCGCGCCCGCGCCGCCACGCCCAGCGCCGCGACCTGCAGCGACGGCGCCACGCCGAGCGTCTCGATCGCGGCCGCCGCTTCCCGTTCCGCGGCCGGGTAATCGCCCGCCGCGATCAGGATCTCCGCCAGATAGGTCCGCGCCGCGCCCTGCAGGCGCGGATCGCCCTGACGACCGAACTCGTCGACCGCCCGTCGCTCCAGCTGCTCGGCTTCCGCGAGCTCGCCGCGCAGACCGAGCACGCGGCCGAGGTTGTGCAGCACGGCCGCGGTCACGTCGTGAAGCCCCATCCGATCGGCGGCGCCCAGCGCCTGCCGCAGCGCCGCCTCGGCGCGCTGGAAATCGCCCAGCTCCGAATAGACGTAGCCGAGGTTCGCGCGAACCGACAGCGCGTTGCGCAGATCGCCCGCCTGATCGAACGCCTGCAGCGCCGCTTCCAGGCCGGAGAGACAGCGGCCGAGATCGCCGGCGGCCGAGGCGCGCGCCGCGCGCGCCTGGTGGACCAGCCCCAGCGCCTGCGGTTCGATCTGCGCGAAGTCGCCCGCCAGTCCGGCGATGCGCGCGATCAGCGCGTCGGCCGCGTCGTTGCGGCCACCGAACACCAGGTAGTTGGCGGCCCAGGACAGGCAGATCACCTGGGCGTTGCGCGCGGTCGCGTCGGGCGCCGCCGCCGTCTCGCCGACCAGACCGACCTGCCGTTCGACGACGTCCAGCCGCCCGTGTTTGCCCGCGGCGATGATCGCCCCACCCTGCGCGCGCAGCCAGGGCGCGCCGCCCGGGGCCAGCAGCTCGGCGGCGGCCAGAGCCTGCCGTTCGGCCTCGGCCAGCTCGCCGCGCCAGACGTGCGCCTCGGCCTGGATCAGGCGCAGCGCCCCCGCCTCCTCGGCCTGCGCGCCGCTCGAGATCCCCATCTCGGCGCGTCCGATGGCGGCGCCCAGGTCGTTCGCGTGCAGCGCCTCCGCCGCCGCCCGCTCGTACCAGCGCACGGCCCGCGCCGGCTCGCCGCCCCGCCGGAAATGCTCCGCCAGCGCCATCGCGTCGCCCGCGCCCGCCAGCTCCAGCCACGCGCCCGCCAGCCGGTGACCGAGCACCCGATCGTCGTCGGTCAGCATCGCGTACGCCGCCTCGCGCACCAGCGCGTGGGCGAACGTGAACTCGGCGTGGCCGCCCCCCTCCGGCGTGGCCGCGCGCGCGACCAGCTCGCGCGCGGCCAGCCGATCAATCGCATCCGAGACGTCGGCGAGCTCGCCGTCGCCCCCCAGCAGCGCCGCGACGCCGGCGCCCGAGAAGCGCTCGCCGAACACCGCCGCCGCGCGCAGCACGCGCTTGGCCTCGCTCCCCTCGGCGTCGAGGCGCGCCTGCACCATCCCGAGCACCGAGTCGGGCAGCGAATCGGACCGGCCGTCCGCCTTCGCGCGGATCAGCTCCTCCAGATAGAACGCGTTGCCGTCGGCGCGCGCGACGATGGCGTCGACCACTGCGTCGGACACCTGGCCCAGGGCGCCGCGCACCAGCTTCTCGCTCGCGCGCTTCGACAGCGGCGCCAGGTTGATCACCTGCGGCGCGCGCGACTGCCACAGCTCGGGGAACCGCTCGTCGATGTCGGGCCGCGCCAGCGCCAGGACCATGAAGGGCCGGTCGCGCAGGTTGCGTAGCGCGCCGTCGACGAAGCTGACCGTGCCGAGGTCGCCCCAGTGCAGGTCCTCGATCACCATCAGCACCGGGTGCGCCGCGCACTCGGCGGCCAGCCAGTCCTCCCAGGCGCGGCGCATGGCATCGCCCATCAGCTGCGGGTTGGCGCGCGCCGCGCGCAGGGCGTCGTTCTGGTCGTCCGGGAAGAAGACGTTGGCGATCTCGCCCAGAAACACGGTGACGCGCGCCCGGGCCTCGCTATCGACGTGGCGGGCGACGCGCTCGGCGAGCTTGTCGCGCTTGGACTCGACGGCTTCGCCGTCGCGGATGCCGGCGGCGCGGCGAATGGTGCGCCCGAGCGTCGCGAACGGCGACCCCGCCCCCAGCGAATCGCCGTTGCCGAACAGCACCTCGCCGCGATCGGGCTGGTGCTGGACCCAGTCCACGAATTCCTCGCGCAGACGCGATTTCCCGATCCCCGGCTCGCCCACAACCAGCACCACCGAGGCCATCGATTCCGCCTGCGTCCCCGTGTACAGATCGGTGAGCATCGACATCTCGCGGCCGCGGCCGACGAAGTCGATCTCCTTGCCCAGGAGGTTGCGGTTGACCTCGAACACCTCCCGCTCGCCGCGCAGGAAAGACGCCGTCCCGTCGCGCCGGACGTCGAAGCGCCGGTCGAGCAGGCCGACCGCGACGTCGTCCAGCCGGATCGCGCCCGGCGCGGTGCCGCGCAGCAGGCGCATGCCGCCGTCGATCACCTCGCCCGCCACCGACCACGCCGAGAACGTCCCCGCCCCCGTCGACACCACCAGCGGGACGTCGGGAAGCACGGCCCGCAGCGCGAGCGCGCAGCGGGCCGCCCGCGCCGCCTGATCCGCCGCCTTGCCCGCGTCGGGCAGCGTCAGCACGACGGCGCCGTCGGGCAGCGGGTGCAGCTGGGCGCCGTGCGCGCGCAGCAGATCGTCCTCCAGCGCCGCCAGCCGCCTCAATTCGCCCTCGGCCGGGGTGTCGGCCTGGGTCGCGACGAACGGCGCGGTCTCGCCCCGCCAGCGGCGCTCCGCGGTCGGCGACGGCCCGGCGATCACGACGCAGGCCACACGTTGCTCGTTCACGGTCAACGCCGGCCCGCGCCGGCGGGTCCGACCGGCCGGGTCGATGTCCGGCATCGCGCCGAGCGCATCCAGCGCCGCGATCACGGCCTGCGCGTCGGCGAAGCGCTGCCCCGGCTCCTTCGCCAGCATCCGCGCGACGACGTCGTCGAGCGCGCGCGGCAGCACCGGCTGGATCAGCCGCGCCCGCGGCGCCTCCTGGAGCAGGATCTTCGCGAGCAGCGCGGTGGCGTCGTCGGCCTCGAACACGGGCCGTCCGGTCAGGCACTGGAACAGCACACAGCCGAGCGAGAAGACGTCGGCGCCGGGCGTGACGTCGCGCTCGCCGCGCACCAATTCGGGCGCCATGTAGCCCGGCGTCCCGATCACCGATCCGGTGCGGGTCAGCTTGCGCGCGCCGCGGGTCAGTCGCGCGATGCCGAAGTCCAGCACCTTGAGCCGCTCGATCGACAGCGCGGGCAGGAACAGGTTCTCGGGCTTGACGTCGCGGTGGACGATGCCGCGCCCGTGCGCGTACGCCAGCGCCTCGGCCGCCCGGCGGGCCACCGCGACCGCCTCCGCGACCGTGACCGGCTTGCGATCCAGGCGCATCGCCAGGTCCTCGCCGTCCAGCCATTCCATGGCGATGAAGCGCTCGCCCGATTCGGCGATCCCGCTGGTCAGGTAGCGGACGATCGCCGGGTGAGCGAGGCCGGACAGGATCGACGCCTCCTGCTCGAAGCGCACCGCCTCGCGCACCTCGCGCCCGGTCAGGATCTTCACGGCGACGGTGGCGCCGTCGGTCAGGTCGCGCGCGCGATAGACCGCGCCCATGCCGCCCGAGCCGGCCTCGGCCAGCAGCTCGAACCGGCCTGCGACGACCTTCCCGATCATTTCAGTCCGTCGACGGCTTGGGCAGGAAGACCGTGATCGCCTCGTGATACAGAGTTCCGTGCCCGGGGCGGCCGTGGTCGCTGCAGTTGCCGAAGCTGCCGAACGGCCCGTGGTCGTCGGCGCAGGCGTCGTCGCACGATCCGGTGACGGTCATCGGGCAGTCGGCCATCGAACCGC
>DATFXS010000660.1:0-3177 GCA_035315605.1 Polyangia bacterium | reverse complement strand
CCGCCGCACCGGCCGGGGCTTCGGCGACGAAGCGCCAGTTCGGCGCGGGCCTGGCAGGCCAGACCATCTTCGGCCCGGCACCCAATGTCATGCCGGGGATCGCGGTCTATGGGAAAGCCGCGCTCGATCGGGACACCATCTGGTCGCCGGCGCTGTTCGTCGGTGCAACGCATGTCTGGCGCGACGGCCTGTCCCAGCTGGGCGGGTCCGCCTCGTTCACACTCGATGCTGCCAACCTCGACGCCTGTCCCATTCGCCTCGGCCGGTCCGCGTGGACCCTCCACCCGTGCGCTTCGGCGCTGGTAGGGCGCATCGCCTCCAGCGGCGCCGACACCGGCAACGCAACCAACTCGGCGCGCCCGTTCGCGATCGCGGGTGCGGCCGTCAACGCCGGCGTCGGGCTCGCCAGCAGCGTCGAGATCTCCCTCCGACTCGGCGTCGGCGTGACCTTGATCCGAGACTCGTACCAGTTCGCGGCCAACACGTTTTACCGGGCTGGCGCCGTCACGACGTCCGCCAGCCTTGGCGTCGGCGTCCGTTGGTGAAGGACCGCTAGGGAGCGATGCCGGCAAGGGACGCCACCCTGGCCGCGAGCAGGCTGCCCCGGTGCTCGGCGACGAACCGCTCGGCGAGCACGCGCGCTTCCGACTGCTGCCCGAGCTTCACAAGCGCCTCGACCTTCAGCGCGGTCGCTTCCGGACGGAAGCTCCCGCTCGGATATTTGTCCTGATACCGGCGCAGCAGCTCCAGCGCGGCGCGATCAGCACCTTTCGCCAGCGCGTCCCGCGCGGCGTCGATCGACCCGATCTGATCGGCGAGCTCGCTGGCCGTCGCCGTGCCGTGGTTCCGGCGCGTCGGAGCCGGCGCAGTCGCCGGCGTCTCGGTCGCAGCCGCAGGCTCGGGCGCGACTAATTCGGGCGCGGGAGCCGGCAGCGGCGCCGGGACCGTCACCGCCGGCGTCGCGCGCGGCTGAGGCGGCGGGTGTTGCACGCGCGTCGCGACCACAGCCCCAGCGACCACCACGCCGACCACGCCGGCGGAGATCCAGGGCCAGATCACAGTCGTCCCGCCGGCCGCCTTGGAGATAGCCGCCCCGGCGGCCAGCGTCTTCACCGCCCCCGTCGTCACCCCGAAGGCCGCGGTTACACCGAGCGCCTTGGCCATCCGCGCGGACGCGGTCCGCGAGGGCCTGTTCTCGGTGGCAGCCTGGAGCAAGCGCCGCTCGAAGTCGGTCGCGTCCGCCGCGAGTAGGCGGTCGGGCAAATCTGCGGGCGGGCGGTTCATGACTCCCCTTCTTTCTCTAGATTCTTTTCCACGCGTGCGGCTGCGGCGCGGAACTGCTCGCGCGCGCGGCGCAGGCGCGACGCCACGCTGCCGAGTGGGATCTCTAGCAACTGCGCGATCTCGGGCGAGGTGAGCCCCTCGATCTCGTAAAGAATGAACAGCTCGACCAGATCCGGATCGACCTTCGAGAGAACGAGATCGCAGAGCTGCCAGTCGGCGCCCCGGTCGCTCAGATCTCGGCTGATCGAAAGACGCTGGTCCATGTCATCGTCCAGTTCCCAGCGAAGGACTTTGCGGCCCAGCGTGTGCGCCACGCGCAACGCCGTTGCAATCAAGAATGCCCGCTCGCTTCCTGGTTGAATGTCCTCGAGCCGCTCCGCCGCGAGAAGAAAGGTCTCCTGCGTCGCGTCCTCGGCTGTTTCCGGGTCTAAACCACGACGGCGGAGCGCGCGCCAAACGCTCGCGTGGTGTTTGTTGAAGATCCGCTCGAGGCGGACCCGGTCCGCCTCTGTAGGACTCATTCGCTCGGCGGGCGCTGCCATCATCCAAATCCTACGAGAGGACCCGACACATATGTATGCAGGTTGAGGGCCGATTCGATCACGAAAAGCGCAGGGACCGGCCGCGTCAGGGCGTGCTGACGACCTTCAGGATGACAACTCCGTGGCTCGACACGGCGTATGTAGGTCAGTTCACTTCCCGTAGCCGGCGGCGACGATGTTGGCCTGAAGGGCATCGTCGGTCGCTTTCGAATTGAAGCTGGCTGTAATCGCTCCTTCGAAGAAGCTACCGGCCGCGCCGGCCGCGTTGTCGCCGCCGATTCCGAGGACGATGCCACCGCCCTTGTTCAGGGTGGCGTACCCGCTCGGACGCGCTCCGCTCCAGGTCGTCGTGAGCGCTCCCGACCGCGCATCGCCGCCCTTGAGCACAAACGGTCCCTCATCCGCCGTCTTACCGTTCTGATTATTCTTGAGCAGCGCCGTGACGAACGGGTACGCGAGCGATGGGCTGTTCGGGTTTTGCCAATTCCCCGATCCGCCGTTCCACGCGTACACGCCGGCTTCGAGATCCGCCGCGACCCAGGGACCACTTCCAGCGCCGTAGCCCCAGTACTTGTTCTTCGAGAACTCGACCGCGTCCATGTTGCCGCTAGCGGTGAGGTTCGTCGATGCGTTGCCATAGTCGAAGCAGCAGCTCGAATTGGTGTTCACTCCGTCGACGACGAAGTAAGCGCTCTCGGGCTGGTCGCCCGTCGCCACCTTGGTCCCGACGCGTACCCGATAGCCGGTCTGGTTCGGTATGCCGTTACCGCAGGGAAGGATGCGCACGCCGTAGGCAGCGTGGCCGCCGATCGTGATCTTCGCGCCATCGGCGAATGCTTCGACGTCCGGTTGCCCCATCTTGCTGCTATCGGACGGGCAACCCGAGCAGGTCGAACAGGCCTGGGCCACCTTCAGATCGTTACCGTTCCCGGTCTGGTCATAGATGATCGAAATGGTGCAGGCGCGAGCGGTGGTACCGCAGAAGGAATCCTGCATTGAGGCATCGGCGATCCCGGTCCCGGCGAGGAGCGGGATGTCCTTGGTCGAGCCGTCCGACACTTTCTTCACCTGATAGAGAGGCTTGCTGTAGGCGGCGAGGAGCGCCCGCACCGTGCTGTGGGCGGCGACGCACGGAGTGCCGGCCGAAGCGAAGATGTCGCAGGGCGCGGTGCTTACGACCGTCGTCCCGCCCGCGCCCGCGGCGCCGCCCGAGCCGGACGCGCCGCCCGAGCCGGCGACACCGCCGGTCCCGCCGGTGCCTCCACGACCGCCAGTTCCACCGGCGCCGCCGCGACCACCCGCTCCGCCAGAACCAGAGACGCCTCCGGAGCCGACGACGCCGCCGGCGCCG
>DATFXS010000659.1:0-12719 GCA_035315605.1 Polyangia bacterium | reverse complement strand
GGCGGAGGTTCCGCCGGCCGCGATGGGCGCAGTCCCGACCGGCGCGCAGCCGAACGGCCCCGAATGGACGCCGTCCGAGCGGCCGGAACGCCCGGGCGCCCGCCCGCAGGCGCCCGGCGCGCCGACGGCGCCGCTGGGACGCCGGTCGGCGCAGATGCAGTCGCCGCGCCCCGCCGACGAGCTGGGCGTCGAAGAGTCGGAGTTCGACAAGCCGACCTACCTGCGCCGCGGCCTGTACGCGCCCGAGTAGCGGGCGCGTATCAGGCTGCGCGGCGACGGCTCGACCGCGAACGCGCGGCGCGCGCCCGCAGCCGGCGCACCATCAAGGCGGCAAGCCGCATGTCGTCGTTGGAACCGACCGAGCAGCTGCCGCCTTTTCCGACCCGAACGTCCGCCCGGAAGCGAGCGCTGTTCACCAGGCACTCCACTGCGTCCGCCAGCATCGCCGCTGCGTCCTTGCGCGATGTCCCCTGTGTCACGAGGTCCAGATCGCGCAGCTCTGCGAGCCACCACTTGCCGTCTCGCGCCTTCCAGATCCGTCCTTCCAGTCTCATCGCCTACCTCTTGGACCTGGGCTCGCTTCTGCTTTTCTCAAAATCGAGTGCGCTGTCCGTTCGTGGATTTCTCGATGCCGGGGCACCGGCTCCGTGAGTTTACCATTCGTCCAGACCTCATGCCGGCCCCCTTGCCGGTCGAGCCACCAGCCTTGCTCGCGCAGTCGCCGATCGAGGTCGCTCTTCTTCACACCGACAGGCGTTGTCGGGTACCAGACCGATTCGGTTGCGCTCGAACCGCTTCCTGGCGGCTGATAATCACGCAACCGTGGTCTGAGCGCCCCGATAACGGGCCCATGCACCTGACGCCGCTGGTTTCGGAAACGTTGCATCTGCTCTGGCCCGCGCGCTGCGCGGCGTGTGACCAGACCGTCCCCGAGGCGGCGCTGTTCTGCGCGACCTGCAGCCTGGCCCTGAACCCGCTCTGCGGCGTCTGCCCGGGGTGCGCGCTGCCGCGCCACGATGATCCGCGTCAGCTGGTCTTCGCAGGCAAGCGGTGCGCCCGCTGCCTGCGCGTGCCGCTGCCGTTCACGACTGCCAACGCCGCCTTCGAATACGGCGAGACGATCGCGCACGCGATCGTGCGGATGAAACACGGCAAGCGGCGCGAGCTGGCGCGGCGGCTGGCGCGCCTGCTGGTCCCGTCGCTGGCCGATCTGGTGGCGGGCGCGCGGCTGGGGCCGGACGACATCGTCGTGCCGGTGCCGCTGCATAACCGCAAGCTGCGGGAGCGCGGCTTCAATCAGGCGCTGGAGCTGGCGCGGTTCGCGCTGCTCGGCCTGGCGCACACGCCGAAGCTGAAGCCGCGCGCGGGGCTGCCGCGCCTGGAACGGAGCCTCCTGCACCGCACGCGCGAGACGCGGTCGCTCGGGCACGCCAGCCCGGCCGCGCGCTTCGCCGAGGTCGCGGGCGCCTTCGCGGTCAGCGAGACCGAGCGCGTGCGCAACCGGCGCGTCCTCCTCGTCGACGACGTCTACACGACGGGCGCGACGTTCAGCGAGTGCGGCGACGCGTTGCTCGGCGCCGGCGCCGCGGTCGTCCACGTCCTCGCCCTCGCCCGGGCGGTGTGAGGTGCTACGATGAAGCTGATGTTCTGGAAGCGCAGGCGACGGTCGTTGCTGAGGGATCTGGCGTACCAGACCTCTTACGATGTGCTGTTACCATCGACCCGCGCCGCCATCGAGAAGATGGCGGAGGACTTCGCCCGCGACATGCTGGCGGATCCTGTGTTTCGCGAGCAGCTTCGACAGGAGGCCACGGCTGCTGCGCGCGATATCGCGCGCAGCTTGAAGGAGTCGCGCGAGTCGCGCGAAGCCGACTGAGCGTCAGCCGCCCTTGAGGGCGGCGATCACGGCGTCGACCAGGTCGAAGTAGGTCTTGATGGCGGACGTCGCGCCGACGTTCGACGGCGCGGCGACCAGCCGGGCGTGCGCGTTGTCGGCCACGAAACGCGCCGTCGTGCTCGGGTAGAACGAATCGACGATCACCAGCTTCACGCCGGATTTCTTCATCAGCTCGATGAGCTGCGCGGTGTGGCTGGCCGTCGGTGGGATGCCGGGTCGGGGCTCGATGTAGCCGACCTCCTCCAGGCCCAGCCAGCGCGCCACGTACGACCAGCTCTTGTGGTACGTGACGACGCGCGTCCCTTTCAGGGACGCCGCGGACGCGGCCCACTGCTTCTCCTTCGCCGACAGCTGCGCCTCGAAGCGGGCCAGCTCCGCCTTGTACGTCGCCGCCCCGCCCGGGTCGAGGGCCGCGAACCGATCGGCGAGCAGGTGCGCGATCGCGCGCGCGTTGGCGGGCGGTATCCAGTAGTGCGGGTTGCCGAGCGGGTGGATGTCGCCCAGCGCGCGCAGCTGGTCGGACGGCACGTTCGGGATGTCCTCCGGCTTGATCGCCGCCGACGCGTCGATGTTGCCGGGTTGCCCGCGCTGGATGCGCCCGTTGCGCGACTGCTGCACCAGTGGCGGCAGCCAGCCGATCTCGAGATCCAGCCCCACGTAGACCAGCGCGTCGGCGCGGTTGAGGGTCAGCACCAGCGACGGCTTCGCCTCGACGAAGTGTGGATCCTGATAGCCGCGCGACAGCGGCGTGACGTCGACCCGATCGCCGCCCACCTGCTTGCTCAGATCGGCGAGTGCCTCGATCGACGCGACGACGCGCAACTTCGCCTCGGCGCGCGCGCCGACGGCAATGAGCAGGGCGGCCGCCCCGATGATGGTCTTGATAGTGAATCGCATGGCAATCGTCTCCTAGAAGGGGTGCGCGCCATGCGCGCCCATGGAATATTCGGCCTGCAGGAAGCCGACGGTCGTGGACTTGGCTTGCGGGCCCGTCAGCTCCTGCGCGTACAGACGAAGCCGCGTGAACTCGCTGGGCGCGAACGTCAGCGACGCCGCGTAACCGTAGCGGCGCGGCACGTTTGGTCCGCTCGGCAGCCCGGTCAGGTCGAAACGGCCCCCCGCGTAGAACCGACGCGCGAACTGCACCACCGCCTCCGTGTACCCCGCCCCCTCCGTCGGTCCGTTGTCGGCGATCGTCCGCGTGAACCACTCCGTCGTCCACTGCAGGCTCGTGTACGTCTGCGCCTGGTTCGGCGGCTTCCACTTGAGGTACAGATCGCCGCCGTAGAGGTAGCTGCGCGGCCCGGCCGACGCCGTCGGGTCGCACTGCAGCGCCCCCATGCAGTCGAACACCCGGCCGGTGGCGAAGTTCGCGCCCAGCAACATGGACGTGGCCTCGCCGAGCTCCCAGAACTGCTCCAGCACGGCGGTGTAGGTCAGGTTCCCGGGTGTCGCGCGCGCGCCGCCGCCGAACGTCGCCAGCTGCGACGCATTTTCGGACGCGCCGATGCTGAACGCCTCGCCGTAGAGCGTCGCGAACCAGGGAAGCGGCAACAGCAGCGACGCCTGCGCGCCCGGACCGCGCAGCCCGTCGACGCCGAACAGCAGCGCCGTCATCAGCGGGCGGCGCGTGAAGTTCTGGACGTGCAGGTGCTGGGTGTTGTTGCGCCCGACCTGCGACCGGAAGGTCCCCGCCTTGATCTGCAGATTCGCGGGCAGGCTGGTGGTCACCAGATACCCCTCCTCGACCTCGAGCTGTTCGAGGTTGGGGATGGTCAGGAAGATCGCGCCCTCGAAATAAGGATCCAGCGCGGCCTGTGCCGCGATCTCGATCTCCTGGACCGTGAACCCTTCCTTCGTGTTCGACGGATCGTCGCCGGCGATCGGCAGCCCGAGCGACGCGAAGTCGTCCGCGTGCACCCCGTAGTATCCGAACGCGCCGTCGAGAATGAACGACAGCGCGGGGTTGAGCAGGCTGGACCCGGGCGCCCGGACGTTCGCCTGCGTCGCCGATCCTGGAACCTCGGTGAGTGGCGGCTGCACGGGCGGCGGCGCCTCGGGCGGCGCGGCGGCCGCTGGCGGAGGCGCGGCTTCCGTCGGAACCGGAGCGGCGGGCGCTGGCGGCGGAGGCGGCGTCTCGGCCGGCGGTGGCGCGGCAGGCGGCGCGGGCTCGGCCGCCGCTGGCGGTTCGTCAGGCGGCTTCTCGACAGGTTGTTGTTGGAGCAACAGGTAGCAGAACAGGGACGAAAGCATGAACTCTCCTCGCACAGCGTTGGACGACGACGATGCGCGCCCAGTCGTGCGCCGACCGCACGGCTTCGAACGCGCTCGACCCTCGGGACTAGGCGCTGGCGCGCGGAGGAGAGGTCTTGGGAGCGAGCCGGTAGACGGGAATCGCGTGCGTCCGGTCACGCACGCTCGCGAACGTCAGCGACCGCGAACCATCGACCGGCCGGGCGAGCGTCGGCGGCGCTGTCAGCGCGACGTCGCGCCAGCGCAGGAGCGCCGCGTTGGCGCAGTGATCGTGGCCGGACGCGACGGCCAGGTCGGCGCGCAGCCCCGGATGCCCCTGATCGGGCGGGTCGGTCGCGCGCGCCCCGCCGGCGGGCACGGAGGGACGGTGGACGGCCTCGCCGTGCTCGAGGCAGGCGACGTGGGCGATGGCGGCGGCGTGGAACCAGGCGCTCGCCTGCGAGACCACGAGCACGAACGCGAGCAGGAGGCCGCTGGCGCGACGTACGTCGGCGACCGCTCGCGGGCTCATTCCGAAGTGGTACGCCGCGCGCGCGGCTCAGTCAAGGGCGCGGCACGCTATAGTCAGCGCGGATCACCGATGGCCAAGCCAGCGCACGCAGAAGACGTCAAGGTGCTGGCGCGCAACAAGCGCGCCCGGCACGAATACCACGTCGACGAGACGCTGGAGGCCGGCCTCGTGCTGGTCGGCTCGGAGGTGAAGTCGATCCGCGCCGGCAAGGTCACGCTGGTCGATGCGTTCGCCGACATCGACCGTGGCGAGGCGTGGCTGCACCAGATGGACATCGGGGTCTACGCGTTCTCACATTCGCGCAATCACGATCCGCGCCGCAAGCGGAAGCTGTTGCTGCATCGCCGCGAGATCGACCGCCTGGTGGGCAAGATCCGCGAGAAGAGCTACACGCTCGTCCCGCTTTCACTGTATGAAAAAAAGGGCCGCGTGAAGGCCGAGCTGGCGCTGGTGTACGGCAAGCAGTCGTGGGACAAGCGCGAAGATGCCAAGAAACGGGAGAGCCAGCGTGAAATCGACCGCGCCATGGCGAGCCGCCGTCGTTAGCGCCGTCGTGCTCGGCTGCGGGAGCAGCCCGCACGGGTCGTACGACGCCGCCTACGAGCCGATGCCGCGCGAGCCGATGCCGGTCGATGCGGGGGCCGACGCCGACGGCGGCGGGATCGACGGCGCCCAGTGCGCGGCGGTGATCGAGCAGCACCCGGAAGAGGGCTACACCCACATCTACTGCACCTCCCCGACGAACTACCAGACCGAGCCGCCGTCGTCGGGAAACCACTACGGGTGCTGGCCGGAGTACCGGACCTTCGACGTGCCCGTGCCGTGGGGGAACCTGGTTCACGCGCTCGAGCACGGCGCGGTGGTGATCGTCTACAACTGCGGCGGCGCCGGCTGTCCCGACGAGGTGGCGCGCGCGCAGGCGTTCATCGATGCGGCGCCAACGGATCCGGCGTGCGGCACCTCGCGCCGCGTGATCCTGGCGCCCGATCCGACGCTGGACGTCCGCTGGGCGGCGAGCGCGTGGACCTGGACGCTGCGCGCCGACTGCTTCGACGAGGCCACGTTCGGCCAGTTCTACGCCGACCACCTGGGGCACGGGCGCGAAACGATCTGCGGCGGCGGCGCGCCCTACGCCAACCTGTGCGACGGCGTCACCTGCATCTGAGGGATCACCCGCCGAACAGGCGTTCGATGAAGGCGTGCATCTCGGCGGGGGGCGCATCGATGAAGCTCTTGCCGATGCGCGCTGCCAGGCGGGCCAGCGCCGGCCCGGATTCCGCGATCCGATCCAGCTCGGCGCGCGCGGCCGCGCGATCGGCGGCGGGCAAGCTGGCGCGCTGCGCGCGCGCGACCAGCGCCTCGAGGGCGGCGAAGCGCCGGATGCTGTCCGTGTCGGAGCCGACCAGCGCGTGCCCCAGCTCGCGCGCGTCCATCCCCTGCGACCAGGCCAGCGCCAGCCCGGGCAGCGCCGCGCTGCGCACGTCGTAAGAGACGTCGCGCACCGCCCGTTCCAGCGGGGGCGCGACGCGCGCCGGATCGCGATCCGCCAGCCGGCCCAGCGCGCGCGCCGCCGCCGCGCGCAACGCCTCGCTGCGCTGGCCGAGCGCCTCGCCCAGCAGCCGGATGCCGGCCTCCCCCGCGTCGGGCAGCCCGCCGATGCCAGCGACGGCCGCCGTGCGCGCCGACGGATCCGCGCCGTGCAGCATCGCCTCGAAGGTCGGCATCACGTCGCGCGCGCCGCCGCCCGCCCCGCCCGCCAGGAGGCGCATCGCCTCCGCGCGCACGGCCTGGGATCGATCGTCGACCGCGCCGCGCACGATGTCGAGCCCGACGCCCTTTCCCGCGCCGGCCGCCCGCACGGCTTCGAGGCGCACCGCCTCGTCGCCGTCGCGCGCCGCTTGCCGCAGCAGGCCCCACAGCCCCGCCTTCGCCGCCGCCGACACGATCAGCTTGCGCTCGGTCGCGTCACCCTGCACCAGCGCGCCCTCCAGGGCCCGCTCGGCCTCGGCGTAGCGCTTCCCTTCCAGCTTGCCGGCCCCTTTCGCGAACGAGCGCTCAGCGGCCGACCGGACCGTCGGCTCGCTGTCGCCGATCAGCTTGAGCAGCGTGGGCATCGACTGCGCCGCCGCGTCGGGGCCGACGGTGCCCAGCGCCTCGGCCGCGGCGGCGCGGACCGCGGGCTGCGGCGACTCGGCCAGCTCGGCGGCGATGCGCGCGGCGCCCTTTGCGTCCGCTGCCGCCACGTCGGCCAGGCAGGCCGCGGCCGCGGTGCGGACGTCGTCGCGCTCGTCGCGCGCGGCGATCCGCAGGTAGGGCGCCGACGCGGCGCCGTTCTTCTTGGCGAGCGCGCAGAAGCCGTTCGCGGCGGCGACCCGCGTGGCGCCGTCGCTGTCCTTGACCGCGCGCGCGAGCGGCGGCAGCGCGACCGCGGGCCGCCCCTCGCCGAGCCGCGCCAGCGCCTCGATCAGGCTGCGCCGCACCGCGGGCCGCACCGTTTTCAGCGCCGCGCCGAGCAGATCCGCCACCTGAAATGGATACGCCACCGCCAGAACCGCCGCGGACTCCAGCGCCGCGCGCTCGACCTCCGGGCTCGGATCCTTGAGCGCCTTCTCGACCAGCTCGAGACCGTCGCGCTTCAGATAACCGTAGGCGCGCGCCGCCTCGACGCGCGTCTCCGCCGACGGATCGTAGAGCATCGACTTGAGCGGCTTGAGCGCCTCGTCGGGACGACTGGTGGCGACCGCGCCCCAGACCGCCGCCGCGGAGGCGCGCGCGGCCGGAGGCCCCTTCATCTCGTTGCGCGCGATCTCCTCCGCCTCGGCGGGCGAGATCAGGCGCGCGTAGAGCGGCAGCGCGGCGGCGCGCAACCGCGGGGACGACTCGGGCCGGATCGCCTTCTCCAGGGCCGGGCGCAACGTCGGCGAGGGCGGGCCGGTCCGCCGCAGGATCGACAGCGCCGCGACGCGCGCGTCGTCGGGCGTGCGGTCGGCCAGCACGACGCGGCCGAGCACCGGCGCCGACGCCGCGGGATCGCGCGTGGCGATCGACTCGAACAGCACCAGCGCGGCGCGGCGCGCCCCGGCGTCGCCACCTTGCAGCAGATCCGCCAGCGCGGCGACGACCGCTGCCGGCTCGCGCGCGGCCAGCGCCTCGGTCGCGTCCTCGGCGCGCCGCCGAAGCGCCGGATCCGGATCGCGCAGCGCCAGCGTCACGATGCCCGCGGCGTCGCGGGGCGGCAGCGTCGCCGCCTCCTGCAACACCGCGGCGCGAACGTCCGCCGATCGATCGCCGAGCGCCGCCCGCAGCGTCGCCGCCTGCGTCGTTCCGCCCGCCCGGCGGGCGATGGCGGCGGCGACCGCGACGCCCCGCCGGCGGATCTCGGGCGCGACGTCGGCGAGCGCTCCGGCCAGGATCTCGTCCTCGCCGGCGCCGCCGCGGCCGATGACGGCCAGCGCCGACAGGATCTCGCCGCGCGCCGCCGGATCGCTGAACGCGAGCTTCAGCGCGGCCACGCCGTCGGGATCGCCGAGCAGCGCCTTGGCGATTCCGCGCGGCACCGGGCGAAGGCCGTTCAGCACCTCGCGCAGCCATCCCGGCACGTGGCCGGACGGTTTCGTGTCGAGCGTCCCCGAGACCCGGCCGCCCGCGATCCGCGCGACCGTGTCGGGACTGAGTCCGCCCGCGGCGAATCCCGTGTCGGCGATGATCGAACCGAGCTGGGGGGTGCTGGGAAGGAAGTTGAGGAACGCCGTGCGCGGCCGACCGAGGCGAACGACGACGCGCGATCCGGCACTGGCGCCCGCCGATGCGCTCGCGCTGGGTGGATCAAAGGCCAGCGAGTACGCTCGGCGCGAATCCGCGTACAGGCCCGCGATCAGGAGGAACGCGACGGCGACGCCCAGGCTGATGCGCATGGCGGCGGCGCCCAGGCTGCGCCGCACGACGACGCGCTCGGTGGCGGTCAGCGTGCCACGCAGGTGCCGCTGCACGGCCACGAGCTCGGGGATGCGAAGGCGCTCGCCCGTCGAGATCCGCCGGGTGAGGGCCCGCCGGGCGACGGTGGCGCGCGCCCGATCGGTGATCGCGAAGTCGTCGACGATCTCGCGCAGGGCCGGATGGGCGAGCGCGAACACCTCCTTGCGGCCGCGCGTGTGGGGGACGACCAGCCCACGCGCCTGCAGCACGCCCAGAGTCTCCGCGCCGCGGTTGCGGCCGCGCCGGTTGGGCACGCCGAGATCGGATTCGCTGACGCCGTCGGGATCGGCGGCGGCCAGCAAGGCCCGGCGCGCGAGGCTGCCGCCCGCCTCGCGGCAGACGTCGGCCAGCCACAGCGCCGGCAGCACGGCCGGGCCGCCGCTGCGTCGGTAGCGGCGCAGCGACGCCAGCCGCAGATCGACGATCGCCCGCGCGGCGATCTGCAGATCGAACGGACGGCAGGGGCCCTCGCGCACCAGATCGGCCGCCACGGCCGCCGCCAGTCCGGTCTCGAAGGGCGTCCCCGACTGGACCGCGCTGCGCTCGATGATGTCGGCGACCGCGGCCTCGGACAGGCGCGGCAGCGTCATCGCCGACGGCACGCCGAGCTTGCCCGTCGGCCCGCCGAGCGCGCCGGTGATCGCGTCCAGACGCGCGAAGGCGGCGTCGTCGATCGAAAGCACGATCCGCGTGCGCGGCGCCTCCTCGACCACGCGCAACGCCATCTCGGCGACCGCCGTCGCGCCCTCGCCGTCGGGCCGGCCGCGCAGAGGCGCCAGCACCTCTTCCAGGTTGTCGAGGATCAGCACCAGACCGCCGCGCGCGTCGCGCGCCACGCCGCCCAGGTAATCGGCCGCGTCCTGACCCGGCACGGGCGGCGCGATGCCGACGATGCTGGTCGCGCGCACGAGCTCGCGCTCGAGGTCTCGGTAGCTGGTCAGCGTCACGACGGTCATCTCGCGACGCGCCAGCGCGGGCGTCAGGCCGGCGCGCAGCAGCGAGGTCTTTCCGATCCCCGACGGCCCCGACAGGACGATGACGTGGGCCGTGCCGGTCAGCAACTGATCGAGGCGCGCGACGTCGTCCGCGCGCCCGAAGAACGAGTCGGTGTTCCGTTCCTGATACGACAGGAACGTCCCGAACAGACTGCCGGGCGACTTCGCGGTCATCCCCGGTGGCTCACGAGAGGGGTCGTCTTATGTCTGCCGGATGTCGGACTCGAGCATCTCGGGCTCTTCGTCATAGTCCGAGATGATGATCTCGCGATTGTGTGCGTCCGTCGAGGACGGCGTGAAGAAGCCCTCGATCAGATCGGCGACCTCCTCGTGAGAGGTGCCGCGCTTGACCGTCGCCAGGGCATAAACGACGTGCCCGTCGTCGACGACGGACAGGAAACCCACGCGGCGGCCGTCTTCCACCGACCACAGGTCCCAGGCCTCGCCCGCCTGGGTGCGCGTCATCCGCGTCGCGTAGAAAGTCCGGGGCTCGTGCCGGGTGATAGGCGTGATTTTCGGATCGCGCGCCACTCTTCGTATCTCCGTGAAAAATCGAGGATATCGCGATCAGCGGGGGAGGTCTATCCAGAATGCGGCGCCGTCACCGACGGTGCTGTCGACACCGATCGCGCCGCCGTGGCGATCCATGATCGTGCGGCAGAGGTAGAGGCCGATGCCGAGTCCGCCCTTCCCCTCCGCGGCGGCGCCGCGCACGAAGCGCTCGAAGATGCGGGCTTGCTCGGCGGCCGCGATTCCCGGCCCGCGATCGCGCACGGTCACGCGCGCGACGGACGGGCCGGCCGAAACCGTCACGGTGATCGGCGCGCCGTCGGGCGAATAGCGGGCGGCGTTCTCGAGCAGGTTGAGCAGCACCTGATGGATGCGCGCCTCGTCGATCGAGATCGGCAGCGCGCCCGGCGGCAGCTCGACCGATACCGCCGCCGTGTGACCGTGCCGGAAGACGTCGACCACCACGTTCACGACCGCATTCAGATCGACGAGATGCGGGCGGATCGCCAGCAGGCCGAGATCGGCGCGGGTGAGATCCATCAGATCCTCGACCAGGCGCGAGAGCCGCCGCACCTGGGCGCGCGCGAACGCCATGTCGGCGGGCGGGATCGGCTGGCCGGTGAGCAACTGGCGCTCGGCGAGTTGCAACGTCATCGCCAGGGGCCCGAGCGCGTTCTTGATCTCGTGCGCGGCGGCGCCGAAGACGGCGGCCGCGTCGTCGTCCTCCTGGCTCATGGTCGCTCGAAGATCGCGGAGATCCCCTGGCCGACGCCGATGCACATGCTGGCGAGGCCGTAGCGCGCGCCGCGCCGGGCGAGCTCGTGCACCAGCGTGGTGACCAGGCGCGCCCCGGACGCGCCCAGCGGATGGCCGATCGCGATCGCGCCGCCGTTGACGTTGACGCGCGCGGGGTCGAGCCCCAGCTCGCGCACGCACGGGATCGCCTGGGCGGCGAACGCCTCGTTGAGCTCGATCAGATCCAGATCGGCGGCCGCGATGCCGGCGCGCGCGAGCGCCCGGGTGCTGGCCGGGATCGGTCCGAGGCCCATCAGCTTGGGCTCGACGCCGGCGACGCCCGACGCCACGAAGCGGGCGAGAGGCCGGCGCTTGCGCGAGAGGCGCGAAAGGCCCTCCTGCGACGCCAGCAGCACGGCGGCGGCGCCGTCGTTGATGCCCGACGAATTTCCGGCCGTGACCGTGCCGTTCTGCTTCCGGAAGGCGGGCGACAGCGCGGCCAGATCGGCAGCGGTCGTCTCGGGGCGCGGGTGCTCGTCGGTGTCGATGGTGCGGACGCCCTTCTTCTGGGGCAGGTTGACCGCGACCAGTTCCTCGGCGAACCGCCCCGCCGCGTGGGCGGCGGCCCAGCGCCGCTGGCTGGTGAGCGCGAACTCGTCCTGCTCCTCGCGCGTGACGCCGAACTTCTCGGCCACCAGCTCGGCGGTCTCGCCGAGCGCGTGCGTGCCGTGCAGCGCCTCCATCCGCGGGTTCACGAAGCGCCAGCCGAGCGTGCTGTCGTGAACGACGACGTCGCCGCGCGGAAACCCCTCGCGCGCCTTCGGCATCACCAGCGGCGCGCGCGTCATCGATTCGACGCCGCCCGCGATCACCAGATCCGCGTCGCCGACGGCGATTGCGCGCACGCCGTCGATGACGGCCTCCAGGCCCGAGCCGCACAGGCGGTTGACCGTCGCGCCGGGCACGGTGACCGGCAGGCCCGCCAGCAGCAGGCTCATGCGCGCGATGTTGCGGTTGTCCTCGCCCGCCTGGTTGGCGCAGCCGAAGAAGACGTCGTCGATGCCGGCCGGATCGGCCCCGCTGCGGCGCACGAGCTCGGCGATCGGGATCGCGCCCAGATCGTCGGGGCGCACCTCGGCGAGCGCGCCGCGGAACCGTCCGATCGGCGTCCGCACGGCGTCGGCGACCAGCACGTCACGCAACTGTCCGCTCATGCGCGAAATCTACCTCTCAAAAGAGGCCCATGGCCGTGAAGCCGGGGACCGAGCCACCGCGACCGTCGGGGAGGGGCGCGAACGTCGCGATCGGAAGCGGCCGCGCGCTGGCCATGTTCGGCGCCTGCGGCTCCTGATCGTCGTCGGTGTGACGGGTCAAAAGGATGCCGCCCACGAGGCCGATCGTGCCGCCGAGCAGCGCCGAGCCGGCGGCGATCGCGCGCGCGTTGTCGTCGGGCTGGGGCGCGCGCAGGCACGAGTCGGAGAGCGAAACGCAGGCGCCCACGCCTGCGGCGAGCGCGGCCGCGCCCGCCGCCGCGTCGATCAGCAGGATCCGCTTGAGCGATGGGCCGTACTTCGACTGATCGGACAGGTAAGCGCCCGCCAGCCCGACACCGAGACCGACGTTGAGGCCAATGAGCGCGCCCGGAGCCAGGTCGAAGACGCTCGAGCTGCGAAACGCGCAGGTGGTCGTCATCGAACCCGGCGGATACTTGTACGTGCAGTCGACGAGCATCTTCTTTTGCGAATCGTAAAGGACCCCGCGCGGAACGATATCGCCCGCATTCGACCCCGTCGGAGTGAGCACATCGTTCGTTCGGTACTCCCAGCCGGGCCCGTACGGCTTC
>DATFXS010000658.1:0-5136 GCA_035315605.1 Polyangia bacterium | reverse complement strand
CGGGGACGACGGGTGGGGCAGGAACGACCGGGGCGGCGGGGACGACGGGCGGGGCGGGGACGACGGGCGCGGCCGGCGCGCCGCCTCGGGCGACCACGTTCGCCGCGCCCGTGAACTACGCCGCCGGAAAGCAGCCGGTGGCGGTGGCCGCCGGCGATCTGAACGGCGACGGCCGGCCGGACCTGGTCGCCGTCGACGACGTGGGTGGCGCGGTCACGGTCCTCATCAACCGCGGCGACGGGACCTTCGGCGATCCGGTCGTCTACTTGGCCGGCGAGAACCCGTCGTGCGTGGCCGTCGCGGACATCGACGGCGATCAAAAGCCCGACGTCGTCATCGGGAACTGGAGGGACGGCGCCGCCGGCTGGGTGAGCGTCTTCCGGAACCACGGGGACGGCACGCTGGAGCCGCCCGTCCAGACCACCGTCGGCGAGGGCCCGGACGCCCTGGCCGTCGCCGACTTCGACGGCAACGGCAGCCTGGACGTGGCGGTCGGCAACCACGTGAGCGGGACCGTCGGTGTGTTGCTGAACAAGGGAGACGGCACGCTGGCCCCGATGACCTCGACCATGGTCGACGTCGTGGAGTCGCACGGCGCGATCGCGGCGGCAGACCTGAACGGCGACCACCACGTCGACCTGGTGGTGTCGAGCGGCGGCCCCGCGGCCGACACGTCCGGCTTCATCAACATCCTGCTGAACAACGGCGACGGCACGTTCCGGGCGCCGTCGCCTTACCTGGCATTCAGCTTGAACGAATCGCGCGCGGTGGCGGTCGCGGACGTGAACGGCGACGGCGCCCCCGATCTGGCGGTCGGCAGTGACGGCATTGGTCCGGAGGCGGTCCTGCTGCTGAACAAGGGCGACGGCACCTTCGGGCCCGCCGCGCTGTACGGGTCCGGCTCGGCGGTCGGGTTCGCCGACCTGGACGGCGACCAGCGCCTCGACCTCGTCACCGCGCAGATCTTCGGAGCCACGGTCCAGGTGTTACTCGGCTCGCGCACCGGCATCTTCGCCCAGCCCAAGGAATACGCCGCCAGCTACGCGCCGGAGGCGATGGCGCTTGCCGATCTGAACGGCGACGGCCGCGCCGATCTGGCCATCGCGGACGAATTCCACGTCACCGTGTTTCTGACCGGGGCGGGCGGCGTCCTGCCGTCCGTGAAGCGATACCCCGCGAGCTGGTCGCTGGCGATGGCGCTGGTCGACATGAACGGGGACGGCCGCCCGGACATCACCTCGCTGAGCACGGACGGCGTCAGTTATACCCTCAGCGTCAGCATGCGCGACGCCCGTGGCGGCGACGCGTTCGCGGCCCGAACCGACTACGCCGCCGTCGACGGTGCTTACGCGCTGGCGGTGGGCGACGTCAACGGCGACGGCGCGCCCGACGTGGCTGTCGCCAACGACACCCAGGCCAGCGTCAGCGTGTTCATCAACCGGGGCGACGGTCGCTTGATGTCGCCCGTCACCTACCCGGCGGGCGCGGGCGATGGCGCGCGCGCTCTGGCGGTCGCCGACCTGGACCACGACGGACGCCCGGACCTGGTGGTCGGCAACGGCGACACCGTCAGCGTGCTTCGGAACGCGGGCGCGGGCACCTTCTCGGCCCCGGTCGAATACCCGACGGGCAGCCGTCCGATCGACCTGTCGGTGGCGGATCTGAACGGCGACGGCTGGGCCGACCTGGCCGTCCTGAACGCCGACACCGCGACGATCAGCCTGCTCGTGAACGATCGGACGGGCAGCCTCGTCCCCACGGCGGAGGTGCCGGCCCAACTGATCGTCGGGAGCAACCCCAGCGCGTTCAAGATCGCGGCCGGCGATCTCGACGGCGACGGGCGCCTCGATCTGGTCGTCAGCAGCGGCACCGACGAAGGCGACGGGTTCATCAGCGTCCTGCGCAACCTGGGCGGCGGCACGTTCTCGGCGCCCGTCGAATTCCAGACGCGCAGCTGGGTTGGCGGGTCGCTGGCGCTGGGCGACCTCAACGGCGACGGAAGCCGCGACGTCGTGACGGGCGACTACTCCGGCACGGTCGTCGTGCTGCTGAACAACGGCGACGCGACCTTCACGCGCGCCTCCGACTACGCGGCCGGTGTCGCCCTGGGCCAGGTTGCGATCGTCGACTTCGATGGGAACGGCAAACCCGACATCGCCGTCGCCGACGGCGCCGGCATCGGCCTCGACCTTCTGGTCAACACGTCACCTTGATCGGCGCGCCCGGCCGTAGGTCGCGAACTTCGCGCGCACGCGGCGCATCTCGCCCGCCGGCAGGATGACCGGCGAGCCCGCCGCGCGGGCGTGGAGATATTGCGCGCAGAGCGCCTCGACCTCCTCGGCCAGCGCGCGCGCCGACGCCAGGTCGGCCCCCAGCGCCAGCAGGCCGTGGTTGGCGAGCAGGCAGGCGCGCCGCCCGCCGTCCAGCGCGGCGAGCGCGTTTCGCGACAGCGCGGCGGTGCCGTAGGTGGCGTAGCGCGCGCAGCGGATGTCGCTGGCCCCGGCCTTTGCGACCATGTAGTGGAACGCCGGGATCGGCCGCCGCAGGCAGGCCAGCGCCGTCGCAAACGTCGAGTGCGTGTGCACGACCGCGCCGACATCGGGCCGGGTGCGGTAGATGTCGCCGTGGATGCGCCATTCGGTCGACGGCGCCAGCGGGCCGCGCGCCGCGGCCGCGCCGCCCTCCAGCGGCAGCCAGGCGATCGACGCCGCGTCGATCTCGTCACACGGCACGCCCGTCGGCGTGATCAGCTGGCCTCCCGCCGCCCGCGCCGACACGTTGCCGGACGTGCCGGCGTAAAGGCCGCGCGCCATCAGCCAGCGCACCGTCTCGACGATGGCACGGCGTGCGGCGGCGTCCGTCACGGCGCGCCCTTCGCGCCGGCGGCGCGCTCCGGGAACAGGCGCGCCAGACCCTCGCGCGACGCGGGCGCGACGCCGCGCTCGGTGATGATGCCCGTGACCAGACGCGCGGGCGTGACGTCGAAGCCGGGGTTGTGCGCGCGGCTGCCCGGCGGCGTCACCTGCACGCGGGCGGCATCGCCCGCCGCCGTCGTGCCGGCCACCGTCGTCACCTCGTCGGCCGAGCGTTCCTCGATCGGGATCCCGGCCGCGCCCGCGGCGTCGATCGTCCAGTCGATCGAAGGGGAGGGCGCGGCGACGTAGAAGGGGACGCCGCAGTCGCGCGCGGCGAGCGCCTTCAGGTAGGTGCCGATCTTGTTGACGACGTCGCCGGCGGCGGTTGTCCGGTCGGTGCCGACCAGCACGACGTCGACGTCGCCCCGCTGCATCAGGTGGCCGCCCGCGTTGTCGACGATCACCGTGTGGGGAACGCCGTGCGCGCCCAGCTCCCAAGCGGTCAGCGCCGCGCCCTGGTTGCGCGGCCGCGTCTCGTCGACCCAGACGTGAACCGGGACGCCGGCGTCGTGCGCGGCGTAGACGCCCGCCAGCGCCGTCCCCCAGTCGACCGTCGCCAGCCAGCCCGCGTTGCAATGGGTCAGCACGTTGATCGGCCGCGCCGGCCGGGCGCGCGCCAGCCCGTCGATCAGCGCGCGCCCGTGCTCGCCGATCGCGCGGTTGATGGCGACGTCGTCGTCCGCGATCGCGTCGGCGGCGGCGCGGGCGGCGCCGGCACGAGCGGCGGGAGGCAGCGGGCCGATGCGAGCCACGACGGTGTCGAGCGCCCAGCGCAGGTTGACGGCGGTCGGCCGGGTGACGAGCAACATCGCGCGTGCCGCCGCCAGCGCGGCGTCGGAGGCGTCCGCCCGCATCGCCAGCCAGATTCCGTAGGCCGCCGCGGCGCCGATCAGCGGCGCGCCGCGTACCTGCATCGACGCGATCGCGCCCGCCACCTCGGCGGCGCTGCGCAGCTGGCGCACGACGAATGCCTGGGGCAGGGCGGTCTGGTCGATGATCTCGACGGCGTCGTCGCCGGCCGGTCGGATCGTCCGCGTCGGTTTGCCGTCCACGTTCATCGGGCGGGCGAATCCTCGCACGACTGACGGCCAGCCACGCCGTCGCTGTTCAATTTTCAACATGGCGCGCGCGCCTCGGGGTCGGCCCGAAAAGGCGTGCCGCCGAAGCACACGAGGAACGATTTGCTGGCGCGGCGCGCGGCGTGCGCGTCGGCACGGCGCCTGCAATCAGGCCCGGTCATGACCCACAACAACAAAATGACCCTCGTTGCCTTCACCGTTTTCACCGCAGCAACCACCCAGGTCTGGACGTCGCAGGCCCACGCGCAGGCCGCCGCGCCCGTCGCTTCCGCTCCCGCGGAGGTGGTGAACGCCGCGCCCACGCCCGCGGCACACGGCGCATCCGATGATCCGAACATCGATCGCGGCTTGCTGTTGCCGACGGCGATGACCCAACCGGCCGGCAGCGTCACGTACAACAACTACGAGCTTCTTCTTCACGGTATCACCTACGGCATCACCGATCGCGTGCAGGGCAGCGTGACCGTGCTGTCGCCGATCGTGAAGGACATGCCGTTTCTCGGCTTCGCGGCGGTCAAGGGCCGCATCGTCTCGACGGAGCGGTTCAACCTCGCGCTGCAGGGCTCGGTCGGCTGGGGTCACGCGTTCAATTCCAGCGACTTCAACGGCGGCGACGCCTACACCGCCGGCCTGGGCGCCTTCGCCAGCTACTGCCTGCGCGAGGATTGCTCGTCGCTGCTGTCGGCGAGCGCCACCTACCAGGCGGCGTTCCCGGGCTCGTTCTCGGATCGGACCGACATGGTGATCTACGGCGGCTCGATCGTTCCCGGCGTCGGCCGGCACTTCAAGTTGCTGGGCGAGGTCGCGTCTGCGGCCGGCCGCGGCGGCAGCACCAACGACATCTCGAACATCGACGGCGTTCTGGTCGGCTACGGCGTCCGCTTCCACACCGACGCCCTCGCGGCCGACGTCGGCTTCCTGAAGCCGATCTCCGGCGGCACGACCGACGGCGACTTCATCATGGGCCTTCCCTTCGCCAGCGTCTCGTACCGCTGGCAGTAGTCGAGCGCGGCGTTCCGAGGGGGCGCGGACGGACGGTCAGCCGGTTGAGAGCGCGCCAGCGCCACCACCCGCACCGTTCGCGCCCGCGGTATCGCCGCCCGTGCCGGTCGTGCCTCCGGCGCCGCCCGTACCCTCCGTCC
>DATFXS010000657.1:0-9039 GCA_035315605.1 Polyangia bacterium | reverse complement strand
TCTTACGAGCGGGCACGTCGACGTTCAGCACGAACTCCGCGACCAGCGGAATCAGCCGCTCGCGCCCGTCCGCGTCCTCGACGGTGGCGACGTCGTGCGCGCCGTTCCAGAGCGTCCCGCGCACGACGCCCAGGGGGCGGCCGTCCTCAGCCTCGACGGCGCAGTCGACCACGTCCTCGACGTAGAATTCGCCCGGCTCCAGCGGCGGCAACGTCGCGCGCGCCACGCGCACCTCGGCAAGCGTCAGCGCCGCCGCTGCCTCGCGATCTTCGACGCCGTCCAGGTGCGCGATGTACGCGTCCGCGACCGGACGCATCGACGTCACTTCGTAGACGCGGCTCTTGCCGTCCTGCACGACCGACAGCTGCTGGACCTCGTCGAACGCGCGGCTCTGCGGGTTGTGCGGCCGAAAATAGATGTCGCCGCGAATGCCGTGCGGGCGCCCCAGCACGCCGACCGACAGGGTATCGGGATCGTAGGCCGCCATCGCGCGGCTATCCTAACCGCCGCGCGTTACTCGAGGATCTCGAGGATGACGCGGCGGCGGGTCTTCGCGGACGCTGCCGCCAGGATTGTGCGCAGCGCCTTCGCCGTGCGTCCCTGCTTGCCGATCACCTTGCCGAGATCCTGCTCCGCGACCTTGAGCTCGAACACCAGCGCGTCCGGCTCGGAGATCTCCTCGACCTCGACCTCTTCCGGGTGATCCACCAGGCCGCGCGCCAGGTAGTCGACCAGCTCACGCAGCTGGGGTTGCCCGGGCTGCGCCGGCGCGCCGCCCTTTGACTCCTTATCAGCGGCGTCGCTCATGCGTCGGACGACGGCGGCGTCTACGCTTTGGCGGTCGCGGGGGCGGCCTGGCGCTGGCGGCGCAGAAGCTCGCCCACCGTCTGGCTCGGGACCGCGCCGTTCTTGATCCAGTGGTCCAGGCGCTCCTGGTTGACGCGGAACTCGACCGGCTCGCGCAGCGGATCGTAGACCCCCAGCTGCTCGATGAACCGGCCGTCGCGCGGGCTGCGGCGATCGGCGGCGACGACGCGGTAGAACGGGACCTTCTTGCTGCCTGCGCGGGTCAATCTGATGATGACGGCCATTGATTTTGTTGCTTTCTCGAAAGCGGGCTCGGGAACTTAAACGGGGGGACCCCGCCTGTCAAGCGTGGGCCCAGGGGCGGCCCGGGAATTGCCAGGCGCGGCGCGGGATTGTAATGGTCTCCCCATGCGCGCCCGGCCCTTCCGGCATCCCAGGTTGCCGCTGCTCGCGGGCGTCGCCGCCTTGACCTCGATCGGCGGGCCCGGCGCCGCGGCGGCGCCGGAGCGGAAGCTGACGATCTTCTACACGGCCGAGATCCACGGAACGCCCGAGCCGTGTGGCTGCACCAGCGACCCCCTGGGTGACGTCGCGCGCTACGCGGCCCTGGCGCGCGGCGCGGCGCGCAGCGAGGCCGTGCTGCTCCTCGACGGGGGCGGGCTGTCGTTTCCCGAAAGCAGCACGCCGAAAGAGAAGAAGGCCAACGAAGCGCGGGCGGAGTTCCTCGCCACGGCGCTCGGCAGCATCGGCCCGCCGTTCGCGGCCGGGCTGGCCGAGACCGACATCATCGGGCACGCGACCGTGGCGCCGCCCGCCCGTCTCGCCGCGAACCTCGGTCACGGCGCCGGCGTCGCGCCGTCGTGGCTCAAGAGCGTCGGCGGCGTCCGGGTCGGGATCGTCGGGGTCGCGGACCCGGCCCTGGCACAAGACCTTCACGCCACCGGCGAGGATCCGGTGGCGGCCGCGAAGCGGGAGGCGGCCGACTTGAGGAGCAAGGGCGCCGAGCTGGTGATCGCGCTCGCCCCCGTCGACAAGCTGGTGGCCCGGCGGATCGCGCGCGACGCGGCGGTCGACCTGGTCGTGCTCGGACGGCAGGTCGGCAAGGGGATGGCGCGCGCCGAAAAAGTCGGCAACGCCTACCTGGTCGCTTCCGCCGACGAGCTGCAGCGGGTCGGGCGGATCGACATCGTCTGGCGCGGACAGGGACCGCTCGTCGACGGCGGGGGCCCGGAGGCGACCGCGCTCCGGCGCGTCGAGATCGAGCAGAGCGTGGCGCGGATCGATAAGGAGCTGGAAGCGTGGGCCGCCGCGCCGAGCGGCGGCGACAACGCGTTCATCGAGGGCAAGCGGCGCGAGCGCGAGGCGCTGCGCGCCGAGCGGGGCAAGCTGGACGCGCCCTGGACGGCGCCCGCCGGCAGCTACTTCACGAACCGGCTGATTCCGCTCCGGCGCAGTCTGCCGCGCGACGAGAAGGTCGCCGCCCAGATGCGCAAGCTCGACGCGACGATCGCGGCGATCAACCTCAAGAGCGCTCCGCCGCCGGCGCCGAAGGAACCCGGTCGTCCCTACTACGTCGGTGACGCCAAGTGCGCGCCCTGCCACAAGTCAGCCGCGGCGTTCTGGAAGAAGACGGTTCACGCCTCGGCGTGGAAGACCCTGGTCGAGGGCGGCAAGCAGAACGACTACAAGTGCGTCAGCTGCCACGTCACCGGCTACGGGGAGGTAGGCGGGAGCAGCCTCGGTCACACCGATCGCCTGCGCAACGTGCAGTGCGAGGTCTGCCACGGCCCCGGATCGCAGCACGTCGCCGAAGAGGGCCTGGAAGAGCCGCTCGCGGTTCACACGCAGACGCCCGCCAGCACCTGCACCGCGTGCCACACCGAACAGCATTCCGACACGTTCCAGTACGAGGCGTACCTCCGCGACATCATCGGCCCCGGGCACGGGCCGACCGCCCGCAAGAAGCTCGGCGACGGTCCGACCGGACACGAACTGCGGACGGCGGCGCTCGCCAGGGCGAAGACGGCGGGAAAAGCCCAGATTCAGAACTAGTTCTTTCCGTGGACGTGGACGTGGTCCTAGACGTAGTCGCTGACGCTGTCGTGTGCGTGTACGTCCAGGCACACGACAGCGACTACGTTTGCGTCTAGGACTACGTCCACGTCCAGGACTACGTCCACGTCCACGACTACGTCCACGTTCAGATCGACCGGGGCTTAGACGCTGACGGCGGCGCCGGTCAGCAGCTGGTCCAGCAAATCGGGCTCGATGTTGCCGCCGCTGATCACGACGACCGTGCGCCGGCCGCGGATCAGGCTGGCGTCGTCGAGCAGCGCCGCCAGCGCGGGCGCCGCGGACGCCTCGCACATGATGCCGAGCGTGCGGTAGGCGTAGACGATCGCCTCTCGGATCTGCAGCTCGCTGACCAGCGCGATGTCCGGAAAGTAGTCGCGCGCCATGGCGAACGTCCGTTCGCTGACCGCGCCTTCCAGACCCTCGGCCAGCGTCGGCCCGCCCTGATAGGTCGTGTACGCGCGCCCCTCGTCGAGCGAGCGGCGCATCGCGCAGTTCGCCTCGGGCGACGCGCCGAACACCTTGATCCCGCGCGGGACGACCTCGACGCCGATGCCGCCCGCCAGGCCCCCGCCCCCGACGGGAACGACGATCGCCTGCACGTCCGGCAGCTGCGCCAGGATCTCGCGCGCGAGCAGGCCGCCGTTGCCGGCGATCACGTGGTCGTCGTCGAAAGCCGACACGAACACGACGCCCGGATCGGCCTCGGCGCGCCGGCGCGCCACCGCCTCGGCCTCGTCGTAGGTCGCGCCGCCGACCTCGACCCGGGCGCCAAGCGCGGCGATGCCGGCGCGCTTGACCTCCGGCGTCTGCGCCGAGACGAGCACGGTGGCGTCGACCTCGAAGGCGCGCGCGGCGAGCGCGACGCCGAGACCGTGGTTGCCCGCCGACGCGGCGATCACCTTGGGCCGCGGCCCCGAGCCGGCCCGGAGCGCCAGCGCGGCGATGCGCGCGGCCGCGCCGCGCAGCTTGAACGACCCGGTCCGCTGCAGGCTCTCGAGCTTCAGCCAGACGTCCGCACCGGTGCGGCGGCCGAGCGCGGGCGCCGGCACGAGCGGCGTCACCCGCGTCAGGCGCCGGACGCGCTCCGCGACCTCGCCGCCCGTAACCGCGCGCCAGATATCCGGATCGAAAACCCGCTCCATGACGTCCGCCGCGAACGTACCACCGCGAAGAACGGTGCGTGAAGGGATAGCGTGCGGCCCGGTCGGCCCTCAGCCGCCCGACCCAGCGTCCGCCCCCGAAACGCAGACACAGTACGTCTCGCCCTGCTGCGGATTGGTCTCGGGGTGACAGGTGCACAGCGGCGGGAACACGACATCGGCGCCGCACCAGACGGGCGGCGGCAGGTCGAACCCGTGCAAGACAGGGCAGTCCAGGAACGTGCAACGCCATGTTCCGCCGACGCAGTCACAGGTGGCGCGGTAGTTGCCGCTGTAACCAGCTCCCTGCGTATCCGCGGGGCACGCAAGCCCCTGTGCGCACGAATCACCCGGGTTGAACCAGGCCGGACAGGACCCTCCGTCGTCGGCGGCGCCGGCGACGCCGCCCGTCCCCGCGATTCCGCCGGCACCTGAACCGCCGCTCGCGCCCGAGCCGCCGCCCTGTCCGCCTCGCCCCGTGGAGGCTTTGTCGCCCCCGCACCCCACCAGTGAGCCGAGCAGCACGCACAGACCGAACAACCTCGGGATTCGCGCCCTCACCACCTCCGAGTTTCTCACGCCCCAGCCGTCACGTCTCGGTGCGGGGTGGTAGAAACTGCTCATGTCGTTCGTGTCGCTCGACCGTCTGGTCAAGGGTGGGCATGTCGAGGAAGGGGACGCACCGCGCGTCGAGGAGCTGTGGGCGGAGATTCGCCGGCTCAAGCGCGACAAGCGCGCCTTCATCCCCGCGCACAACTACCAGGTGCCCGAGGTCCAGGCGATCGCGGACACCGTCGGCGACAGCTTCGAGCTGGCGGTACGCGCCCGTGACCTGGACGCCGCGCTGGTCGTGTTCTGCGGCGTCCGTTTCATGGCCGAGGGCTGCTACACGCTGGCGCCCCAGCGCCCGGTCTACCTGCCCAACCTGCAGGCGCTCTGCTCGCTGGCCGAGGTCGACGCCGACGACGTCGCCGAGCGGCAGGAGTTCCTGCGCACGGCCGGACGGCGGTTCGCCACCATGACCTACGTGAACACGTACGCGGACGTGAAGGCGCTGTCGGACACCTGTTGCACCAGCTCGAACGCCGCGCGCATCGCGGCCAAGCTGGGCGTGCCTGACCTGCTGTTCGTCCCCGACCAGAACCTCGCCTACCAGGTGGCGCTGAACACGAAGCGGATGTACCTGCCGCCGCCCGAGCCGCACAAGTTTCACCCGCGCGAGTACGCCGAGATGGTCGAGCCGCTGATCCGCGAGGGCGAACGGCAGGGGTTGGTCGGCAACGTGTTCGCCTGGGAGGGCGCTTGCCACGTGCACCACCAGATGACGGTCGACGACATCGCCCGCATCCGCCGCGACGATCCCCAGGCGACCGTGATCGTTCACGGCGAGGTGAAGCCCGAGCTGCAGCGCGCGGCGGACGCCGTGCTGTCGACGTCGCAGATGGCGAAGTACGTCGAGGCGCACCCCGAGAGTTCGCGCTACGCGATCCTGACCGAGTGCGGTCTGGTCGTGCGGCTCGAGCTCGAGCACCCGGAGAAGCAGTTCTACAAGCCGTGCCGCCTCTGCCAGTTCATGAAGGCGACCGATCTGGAGAGCGTCTACCGGGCGCTGCGCGACGAGCCGCCCGAGCTGCGCATCACGGTGCCCGAAGACGTCCGGGCGGGCGCCGCACGGGCGATGCTTCGGATGATCGAGCTGGCCGCCTGAGGCCGGTCAGCTGTTGCCGCCGATGCGGGGGCGGGGGATGCCGTAGGCCTTGAGGCGGGCGCAGAACGTTCGGCGCGACATGCCGAGCAGCTTCGCCGCCCGGGTCTGGTTCCCGCTGCAGACCGAAAGGCTCTCCACGATCCGTTCGTAGTCGAGGCGGCTCTCCTCGTCGAGGCTGGCGACCGCGAAGGTCTGCACCGAGCGGGGCGCGGTCTCGGGCACGCGCTCCATCGACACCGGCGTGCCGCGCATCTTCTCCAGCGGCAGATCCTCGGGCGTGATCGAATCGCCGCCGGACAAGAGCAGCGCCCGCTCGATCGTGTTGCGGAGCTCGCGAATGTTGCCCGGCCACGCGTACCCGACGAGCAGCTTGATCGCCGCGGACGACAGCAGCGGGGCCGGGCGCTCGGACAGCCGGGCCGCCGCCTCGACGAACGACCGCGCCAGCGGCTCGATCTCGTCGATGCGCGTGCGCAGCGGCGGGATCAGCAGCGAGATGCCGTTCAGCCGGTAATAGAGATCCTGACGGAACGCGCCGCGCGCGACCTCGTCCTCCAGCACGCGGTTGGTCGCGGCCAGGAAGCGCACGTCGATCGTGCGCGGCTTGACGGCGCCAACGCGCATCACCTCGTGCGTCTCGATGACCCGCAACAGCTTGGCCTGCAGCGGCAGCGGCAGCTCGCCGATCTCGTCGAGCAGCACCGTGCCGCCCTCCGCGGTCTCCAGCAGGCCCGGCTTGGCCTCGCGCGCATCGGTGAAGGCGGCGCGCTCGTGGCCGAACAGCTCGGCCTCGAACAGGGTCGGCGTCAGCGTCGCGCAGTTGATGCGCACGAACGGCTTCTGGGCGCGCGGCGACAGGCCGTGGATGATCTCCGCCAGCACCTCCTTGCCCACCCCGGTCTCGCCCACGATCAAGACGTTGATGTTGGACGCCGCGGCCCGCTTGGCGAGCAGGTGCACCCGACGCATCTCGGGGCCGAGGCGAATGTCGTCGGACGACGAAGGCGTCGAGGAGACGTTGCGCCCCTGCACGCGCTCGCAGGCGCGCGCGATCAGCCCGTCGGCCGAGCGGGCGTCGGCGGGAAAGAACGCCACCCCCGTCCGGGCGGCGACGTTGCGGGCGCCCAGCAGCGCGACGATGTGCCCGCCGAAGTCGTTCACCCGCTTGGCGTCGTGCTCGAAGAGGATCATCTCGTACTCGTCGGGCCCGTACGACGCCAGCACGTCGCCCGGGCGCACGTACGGCGACACCATCTCGCCGATCGTCTCGGGCGAGGTTCCGGGCGCGACGTGCAGCCGCAGCACCGCGAACACGCGCCCCGACGACGACGCCTTCTCGCATTCCTCCTCCAGGCGACCCTCGAAGTAAGCGTGGGTCGGAAGGCGGCGCACGCGCATGGTGGGACGGCGGCGCTGGATCATCAGCGTCGCCCAGCCGATCGAGATCGCCTCGCCCGGCAGCACCGGCGCGCGCTGCCCGGGCGGCAGCAGGTTGCCGCGCAGGCGCGTCCCGTTCGTGCTGCCGAGGTCCTCGATCTCCAGCACCGCGCCGACGTGCAGGCGCGCGTGATGGCGCGAGGCGTTCGGCTCGTCGATGCGCACGTCGTCCTCCTCGTCGCGCCCGATCGACACCGCTCCCGTTTCCGGCAGCGGGTGCATCGAGAAGATGTTCGCGCCCATGACGATCAGGTGCAGAACCCCGTCCTCGATCGGGCGCTCGTCGACCTCGCGCACGGTCGGCGCGCCGGAGGCGGTCGCGACTGACGATTGCGAACCCGGGTCGGCCATCGCGCTCAGCGTAACGTAATCGGCGTCGTGTGTATCTCCCCGTCGCCCAGATCGACCCGCAGCTGCCAGCGGCCGACCGCCATCGGACCGGTGTCCATGTTCAGCTGATAGTGGTTGCCCGTCACGCTGAAGACGTTCCCGGTCCCCACCCCCCTGCTCTTGGCGGGCTTTTCGGGGCCGGCGTTCCCGGCCGCGTCCAGCGGCGCGACGTAGAGGCGCGCCAGCAGGTCGCAGATCGTCGCGCTCCCGTCGACGAGCGAGAATTTCACCGGGATCGTCGACCCCTGGTTGAACACGCCGCTGCCGTCGGTCGGAATGGGGGGCAGGAGGCCGCTCCAGGCCACGATCACCTTGACCAGGAAGGTGCCCTGGCTCGTGTTGCCCGAGAAGTCCGTGGCCGTGCACTTGACCGTGGTCCTGCCGAGCGGGAACTGCGATCCCGACGGCGGCGTGCACTTCACGGTCGGATTCGGATCGATGTTGTCGGTCGCGGTCACGGTGTAGTTGACGCGCGCGCCGTTCCGGCTGGTCGCGATCGCGGTCACCACCGTCGGCAGGTTCAAGACCGGCGGCGTCGAATCGCCGACACTGACCGTGAAGGTGCCGGACGACGAATTGCCGTGCTTGTCCGAGGCGGTGCACGTGACAATCGTGTTGCCGAACGGGAAGAAGGATCCCGACTGGTGATCGCAGGTGGGCGTGACGGGCCCGTCGACGACGTCGTCGGCGCAGGTGGCGTAGTCGACGATCGCCCCCGTGCCCGAGTTGGCGGCGACCTTGATGTCGGCCAGCGGGCAGAGCACAGGCGCCGTCGTGTCGACGACCGTGACAGTGAATTGAGCGCTGGCGCTCTGGTCCAGCTGATCGGTCACCGTGCACATGACGGGCGAGACCTCGTCCAGCAGGAAGAAGTTCGGCGTCGTCGGCAGACACTCGAGGAAAAGGTTCGGCTCCATCGGGTCGGAAGCGATGACCGGATAGGTGTCCAGCTCCGCGCCCGCCGGCTGATCGGCCTCGAGCTGCACGTCGGACACCAGGATGATGGGCGGCGGATCGACGACGGTCACCCTGAACTCGGCCGAGCCGACGGCGCCGCTGACGGGATCGACCGCCGTGCACAGGACCGGCGTCCGCCCGACCGGGAAGATCGAGCCGGACACGGGATTGCAGTCGACCGTGACGGGCGTGCCGTCCGCGGTCACGGCGGAGACGCCGTCATAGATGATCTGGTTGCCCGCCGGGTTGGTGGCGTCGACGGTGATGTTGGCGGGGACGGTGATCACCGGGGCGCCCGCCTGGCTGGTGCCGAGCTCGATCACGTTCGACGGGCAGCTCTCGCTCCAGGCGCCGCCGACGCGCGAGTCGAGCACCTGCGAAAACGTCACCTTGTTCCAGCCGAAGTCCAGCGGCAGGTCCAGCTTCCAGGTGCCGTCGTCCGCCGCGCGCGTGGTGTAGAGGCGCGTGCCGACGCGAATGTTCACGTCCGCGTCGGGCTCGGCGCAGAACGGGTTCTGGGCATTC
>DATFXS010000656.1:0-15952 GCA_035315605.1 Polyangia bacterium | reverse complement strand
AGTGCCGATGCTGCCGCCCGTGTGGGTTCCGGCGTCCCCGGTCGTGCCGCCCGTGTGCGTCCCGGCGTCGCCGGTCGTGCCGCCCGTGTGGGTCCCGGCCGCGCCCGCCGCACCGGCGGGGCCGCCGTCCGATCCGGTCGGGCTCGATCCGGCCGATGTGCAGCCGAGCCAGGGCAAGAGGGCCAACGAGACAGCGAGGACGAGATTGGAGCTCTGAAGGTGACGCTGTGCCATGGAGACAGCTACGGCCGCGGAAGCGGGGCCGGACGTGCACACGGTCCCGCTGGGGGCCGGCAGCTCGAGCGTCGTCGCGCGCGGACCGCACCGGAAAATGGGGCAATTTTTTGCGATCCGGCGCTAGCGGGAGCTTGATCGTCTGATCATGGAGCAGGCAGACGTTTCGGCTGGGACCGGGCCCGACGCCCCGGTCATGTCACCCAGGCACGCGCTTTCGGCCGAGGTGCGGGCATCGCTGGAAGCCGTGCGCGTGGCGCGCGACGCCGCCCGCGTGAGGGCCCGCCGGCAGACGGTGCAGGCGCGCATCTGGTTCGCGGCATCGCTGGCCGCCGCCGCGCTGGCCGCCTTTACCTTCGTCCCGCGCATCGCGCGCTGGCGGCACGCGCGGGCGCAGGTCGCGACGACGGCGCATCGACTCCCGGTGGCTCCGCAACCGGCGGCGCCGGTGATCGCCCCGCCGGCCGCCGCGGTGACGCCCGCCGCTGTCACCGTTCCCGCCGCCGCGACCGCTCCGGTCGAAGCGACCGCGATCGCTGAAGCACCTGCAGTGGCGGCGCCGATGAAGGCGCGCGACGCCGAGCCCGACCTGGCCTGCGACACGGCTTCGATCCGGCACGCGCCCTGGCGCCTGTCACCGGATGCGTGCGCGCGCGCGTTCGACGCCGATCCGACCAACGCCACGCTCGCCCTCGCGGTCGCGCACGGCGCGCTGGTGCGCGGGCGCTTCGCGGACGCCGAGCAATGGGCACGCCGCGCGCTCACGCTCGACCCGAAGACGGCCGAGTCCTACGTGATCATCGCGCGCGCCGCATCGCAAGACGGGCGCAGCGACGAAGCGCGCGCGGCCTACGAGCATTATCTCGAGCTCGCGCCGCGCGGCTGGCACAAAGCCGAAGCGCGCGCCGCCGTGCAGCGCGCCCGCTGACGCTTTCAGAGGTAGTGCACGACGGTCCAGTGGATCGCTCGGTACACGAGCAGCAGCGCCAGCTCCAGCGCGACCCCGATGAACAGCGTGCCGCCGATGGACTTCTTGTCCAGGCCGCCAACCGTGGAGAGGTTCTTGGAGCCCATGTGGGCGGTGAATTCCCGTCGCCCGGGGCGGCGCGGATCGTACAGGACCAGCTGGGTCTGCTCGGACGGGTCCGGCGGGCCATAACTGAAACGCGCGCTCGTCACCTCGCGGCTGCCCGCGAGAAGCCGGTAGACGAGCAGCGATTTGCCGGATGAGGCGTTGACCGGGATCATCCTGTCGAAAATCGCAAGCGTGATGCGACCCTCGGAGAGGAAGCGCATCTCGCCGGCGGCCGCCAGGAACGTCGCCGCGAGCTCGCCCAGCGCGTACAGGAAAATCGCCACCAGCAGCGGGCCGAAGTCCGGGGTCAGCGGATGGCGGCTCATGTCGCGGAGGCGTGACAGGGACGGAAGCCCCAGCGGATATTCGACCAGAAAGATCGTTCCGATCTCCGGGCAATAGCGTCGATCATTGAAGGAGCTGGATCGCCACGTGACGCCTCCCGCGTCGAAGCGATAACTGACCCGGCGTACCCTGATGCCCTCGTGGACGCGGAAGTCGGTCTTTTCGCACGATTCGATCAGCGCCGTCGTTCGGGCCCGCGGGCCCGCGAACAGCCAGGGCGAGGTCACATCGGTCGCAAACAGCGCCGATGCCGACGCCGGCGCGAAGGTCATGAGGAGGACGCTCCAGAGGAGGACCCAGCCATCGACGGCCATCTGCACGCGCTGCCGCAGCGAGAGCGCTCGCGGGGGCGGCGGCCAGGGCGCCATTCCCGCGCCGAGGTTGGTGCTCGCCATGCTGGCCGCGGCGGCGCCGTCGTCGGCTCGGGCGGCGAAGACCGGCGCCCCGGCCGCGACCATCTCCGCGGCGGCGCTCGAGATCCATTCTCGCAAGCCCACCAGCTGATCTCGCGACACCCACAGCATCGGGGTCATCTGTCCGGGCCTGGACGCGAAGTCGAAGAACAGGCGCGGCCCGACACCGGCCAGGCTCCAGGTCACGTTGACGAAGTCGCCGAGCGGACAGACCACCACGCGCTCCCGCGGGACGAGCGTCCGCGCTCGCACGGTGATCGTGCCGCGATCGATGTCGACCCTAAAGCGGTACCAGAAGGTCATCGCCCCCAGCCATCCGAGCGGTATCAGCACCAGGGAGAACGCCAGGATGAACACGGCTTCGAAGTCGAGGTCGCTGCGGCGAAAATAGTCGAGGGCAATGAGGCCGTAGTTCGCGGCGACGAAGAGAGCGCCCGCGCCGAGCCGCCTCTCCCACGGGCGGCAGGCCACCTCGATACGATGTCCGGACGCGGAGACGCGGTGGGTCGCGCGCCCGTCCTGTTCGTAGGTGACGAACCGCGAACGACTCACGACGGCGACTCGAGCTGCCGACCACGAGCCGCGGCGATCCACGCCGCGATGAACACATCCGCGGGCACGCGAAAAGCGACTTCGAATTCGCCGGACGCCTCGCCGCTCCCCTCCAGCACGAAGAAGTCGGCGCCCTTGCGCCAGATCAGGATCTCCCACGATTGCTCCATGTCGTGGAACGGCGCCTCGACGGTCGCGTCGCGGACCTCCTCGAACAGATCCGTCAGGTGCGCGTCCACCTGATCCAGCCAGGGGAAGCCCGCCAGGCGCGCGCCCGCGCCGTCGAACAGGCCGAGGTGCTTCCCGAACGGCTCGCTGTCGTAGAGCCGGACCGCGAATCCGCTGACGGGCTGGAAGACCGAGAGATCGATCGCACCGACCTCGCGATCAGCCGAGCGGACCACCACCTTGGGGCTGGGCGTCATATCGACGGCCCAGCATATCGCCGGCGTCAGTACGCGAACGTGTCGAAGTAGATGCGCGTCGCGCCGGTGCCGTCCAGCTCCAGGCCGACGATCGCCACGCTCGTGGGATCGTACTGCTGGTGGCTGAACGCCGGGTTGTCGACGTCGAGCGCCAGGCAGGTCCACTGCCCGGGCGTCGGGGTGACGACGCCCCCGTCGGCCCAGACCTGCTTCGTGCCGGTCTGGACGAACAGCTTCGCCGTCACGTTGGTGCCCGCGTCGACCCAGACCTCGGCTGTGATGATGCGGCCGCGCAGATCGCCCAGGGCCTGGACGAGACGCGGATGGGTCGAGCTTCCGCCACCCCAGTCGACCTGGAGCGCGCCGACGACGGGATCGCCGACCGCGCCCGTCCAGACCATCGAACCGGGTCCGGACAGCTCCCAGCCCTGGGCGTCCGTGTCGAACGACCAGAACTGCGTCGCGGTGCCCGCCTGGCTGCAGGTCGTGTTCGGCGCGGCGTCGCCGCCACTGCTCGCGCCGCCCGTGCCCGTGACCCCGCCGGTGCCCAGCGCGCCGCCTGTGCCTCCGCCCGTACCCAGCGCGCTGCCACCCGCGCCCGCCGCGCTGCCGCCGGCACCCGCGCTCCCACCCGACCCGGCCACCGACGCACCGCCCAAGCCGGTGCCGGTGCTACCGCCGCCGCTCTGCGCGAGCGCGTCGTACCCGATGCGCCCACATCCAGCGCACACGAGCAGGGCGACCGCCAGCGCCTGGCAGGCGACAGACGGCTTCAGCAGGAAGCGCACCACCTTCCACACATCGGCTGATCCCGAGCCCGCCCTGAGTCGCCACGGGGACCTATAATCCGCGCCGATGACCGGGGGTCTGAACCGGGGGGGTTCGCTTCGACGGGTCGGCGTGCTGGCGGCGGTGCTCGTGGCGCTCGTCGTCGCGAGCAGAACGCCGGCCCTTCGCCGGCTGATGGTCGGGGCCGCCCCGGCTGAAACCCGCGGCGGCAGGACAAAGGCTCCGCACGGCTCGTTCACGCTGCCCGGTTTGCGACACGCCTTGTCCACGACCATCGGCCGCGACCGACGCGACCACTCGCCCGTGCCTCGACCGCCCGCGGGCGTGCTCGAGAAGGTGACCTACAAAGCGCCGATCGGCGCCAACGCGGCCTACGTGACGCCCGTCCGATCGGGCGGGCGAGGACCAGCCATCATCTGGATCGTCGGCGGCTTCGCATGCGGCATCGACGAGGGCCTCTGGCAGGACGCGCCTCCCGAGAACGACCAGACGGCCGCGGCCTTTCGCAAGGCGGGGATCGCGCAGATGTTCCCCGCCCTGCGAGGTGCCAACGGCAACCCGGGCCATCACGAATGCTTCCTCGGTGAGGTCGACGACATCCTCGCTGCCGCAGACTTCCTGGCGCAGCGGGCGGACGTCGATCCGGCGCGCATCTACCTCGGCGGGCACAGCACCGGCGGCACGATGGTCTTGCTGGCCGCCGAGAGCACCGCGCGTTTTCGGGCGGTGTTCGCCTTCGGACCGGTCGCCGACGCGCGGCAGTACGGCACGCACGGCTGTCTGCCCGCCGACGTACGCGAGGACGAAGCACGGCTGCGCGCGCCGGTCGCCTTCATGGCCGAAATCGTTTCACCCACCTTCATCATCGAAGGCCTGCGCGGCGGCAACGCTGGCGTCTTTCCGCAGCTGAGACGGAAGGCCGGGGCCGCCCCGATCACCTTCATCGGCGTCCCGGACGGCACCCACTTCACGACCCTCGGGCCGGGATGCGCCGTCGTCGCGCGCGCGATCTTGGCTGACACGGGCCCAACGCCGGCGCTGCAGATCAGCGCCGACGACATCAACCGGCTGGTGCTGATCGCGACCTCGCACTGAGCCGGGACGGAAACGGCAGCATGCCGTAGCATTGGGCGTCGAATGTCCCACGGAGCGACGGAGGTCACGGAGGCAGATCTGGCCGCCCACGAGGCGTTCCTGGCAGGGCGCGCCGGTGGCGAGCGGCTCGATCTCACTGACGCCAACCTTCGCGGCGTGGACCTATCAGGAAGAAACCTGGCCGGTGCGAGGATCGACGGCCTCATCGCTGACGTTCGTTTCGAAGGCGCAAATCTGGAAGACGCGAACTTCCGCAAAGCGTACCTGAGGGGCTGTACCTTCAAGGGCGCGCTCCTTCGGGGCGCGTACTTTGGGCGCGCCTCGATCGAGACGTGCTCGTTCAAGGATGCCGATCTGCGTGAAGCGGACTTCACCGCCACGACAGGCGGCGAGCTCGACTTCCGCGGTGCAGACCTGACCGGTGCCATCCTTTTCGAAACCGTTTTCGTCGGGGTCAAGGCGCACGGCTCGCGCGGCTTCTGGGCCCGGCCCGACGACAACCGCCTGGAAGCGATCGACTTCAGCCCGTCGGGCGATGGTTCCGATGTTCGGGATGCCGCCGCCTGGATCGATGTCGTTCACGGTCGTCCCCGCAAGATGCGCCTCAAGATCAGGCTCAAACCGGGCACGTCCCCCTTCGTGCGCGCCGAGCCGAACGCGCGCACCTGGGACCTGCCGTTCGACGCCGTCCCGGTCAGCCCCGCGACGCAAGAGCTCGTTCGTGCGTTCGCCGATCGCTACGATGAGGCCGTCGTCGACCTCGATGACAAGCTGCCCCCGGAGCTGGTCCGGGAGCTCGACGAACAGGGGCGAGCGCTCGCCGGCCGCGTTCAGGACGAGATCAGCGACTACGCGGTCGACTACGAGCCCCTGTGGGGCTACGAGACCGAGTAGCGAAAGGCCGGCGACGCGCCCACGGGTCTGGCGCCTCGCCGGCCAATCGTCGATCACTCTTTCGTCGATCTACTTTCCGCCCGTGCCCCCCGTCCCCATCGGGATGCCGGCGTCAGGGCCGCCGCCGAACGTGCCGCCGCTGCCGATCGTCCCACCGCCGCCCCGGCCGCCGATCGGGCCGCCGCTGCCGCCCACGCCGCCGTCGAAGCCGCCACCGGTGCCGCCCATGCCGCCGCTGATCGGCGTCGTGTCGGGCGGCGGCGGCGGCAGGACCTCGTCCGGGCAAACGAAGGCGTGCAGGATGCGCCCGCGCCGATCCAGCTCGTGGAAGTGGCGGACCACGCCGGCCTGGAAGTCGGTGACATCCGCGCCCAGCAGGAATCCCGACAGCTGCGCCTCCTGACCCGGCGAGCGCGGGCTGATCTGGAACTGGGAGCCGCCCGTCTCGCTCTGCGTGTGGCACCCATTGCAGGTGTTGCGCGCAAAACGATGCCGCGTCTCGGGAGCGACGTTCGGCACCTGCCACACGAAGAAGTCCGACGCGTCGACGTTGCCGCCCTGGAACGGCGCGCCTTCGAACGTCAGCGGCACGATGTGCTTCTCGGCGAGGATGGCCGGCTCGTTGGCGAGGACGAACCGCCCCAGCCGATCGGAGCCGTTGAAGCTCCGATCCGGCGTCAGCGCCATCGGCGCGGGCACCAGCATGCCGCTCCCGGCGTCGAGGTGGAACTCGCGGAACTCCCACGCGCCGCCGAACTGGAAGAAGTCGTTCGTGCGGATCTGTCCGAGGGCGCTGCCGTTGATGCGTCCCATCCCGCCCGCGCCGCGCGCCGTGAAGCGCTCCGTCACCTGCTGCAGGGCCGCGTTGAACTCCGGGGTCCCGACGGTGAGCGCGCGGAGGCCGTGCCACGCGTTCGCGAGGTCAAGGACGTCCGACTTGGAGGTCGCGGGGATGTTGTACTCGATGATCAGCGTCGCGCTCAGCGTCTGGCCGAACGGCGCGAAGCCGAACACGAAGCGGCCCTCGCCGGCGGTGGTCGCCGAGGTGTCGGTGGCGTCGTTGAGGTCGATGCGGTTGGCGATCGCGAGCAGGCGGAACGCTTGCCGCGACAGATCGATCTTCCCGTCCGGGCCCCGCATGCTGTCCAGAACCTGCTGGACGCCGGGTCGCGGGGGCAGCGTGAAGCTGTTGACCGTCTGCTGGCTGAGGAACGTCGTCAGCATCTGCTCGACCATCGCGGGCGCCTGGTCCGGCGACGGCGCCATGTTCTGCATGAGCGTGCCGAACGTCCACGCGCCGCCCGGGCCGGTGCGGATCGGATCGTCGACGACGCTGACGTCGCGGATCTCGAGCTCGCGCCGGGGCTTGATCGTGCACGGCGTCGAGTTGTCGAAGATCGAGAAGTTCACGATCTGGCTGAACGACTCGAAGTTGAACGAGAAGAGCTGGGCGCTGACCAGGATCGGCGTCGTGCCGAACTGATCGATGTCCGGCGATGCGGTGACCGCGAACGGCAGGTGCGCGGTGGTGGCGGCCGGAACGGTCGCGAATCCGAAGCTCGGGTTCACGGTGATGTCGGGGTCGAAGTTGAGCGCGAACGCGTTGAAGTTGAACTGCGCGTCGTCGCACGAGTTGTTCGTGATCTGCACGTCGTAGCTGACGGGCGTTCCCGGCGGCACGGCGGCCGGATCGGTCGGCGTCACGCTCATCACCGAGGGCGAGGGGAGGCACGTCAGCTTCGCGATCTCGGCCGCGGTCGCCGGGACCGTGTCGAAGACGACGCTGTCGAGGATGCCGGAGATGTGGCGCTTGTTGGCGTCGTTGCCCATCAGCAGCGGCCCGCCACCGTCGGCGAGTCGGCCGACCACGCGCTTCGAGGCCGCCTCGACCCCGTCGAGGTAGAGGCGCAGGAAGATGCCGTCGAAGGTAGCGGCGACGTGCGTGAACTTGTCCAGCGTCGCCTTGGCCTGTACGTCGGCCGCCTTGCCGTTGGCGAGGTTGATGACGATCTGGAAGTTGTTGCCATTCTCGGCGAGCACGAACGTGCTGGTGCCGTCCATGCGCTTCCGGAAGATCGTGCGGACGCCGCCGAGATCCGTCGGCTTGACCCAGGCCGCGACGGTGAAGCCTTCCGAGAAGACGAAGTTCGGCTGGTCAGGCACGAGGACGAGATCGTCGTCCTCGTCGAAGCCGATGCCCGAATTCAGGATGCCGGGACGACAGAAGGCCGTCACCGAACGGTACGCCGTGTGGTTGCCGAAGAAGCTGCTGTCGAAGAGCTCGGTGCGGTCCATGTTGCAGTCGTCGAACCGCCAGAAGCCCTGCGCCTCCCCGGGGAAGTTGCGGGTCGGGGGGCCGCCCATCGTCCCGCCCGAGCCGAACGTGCCGCCGATGGCCATGGTGCCCGCGAAGCCCGTGCTTCCTGCGAAGCCCGTGCTCCCGGCGCTGCCGATCACGCCTCCTGTGCCGACCGTGCCCCCGGTGCCTGGGCCCATGCCGCTGCCGGCCGCGCCTCCGGCGCCCGTCGAGCCGCCGCCGCCAACCATGGTGCCGGTGCCGCCGCTGCCCGTGCCAGGAGCGGGGGGCGCAGTGAGCATGCTGGCCATGATCTCCGTGAGATCGCCGTCGTGAAGGATCGCCTGCAGCTCGGCGCTGTCACTGCCCTTATCATCGCCGCAAGCGCTGAGGCCCGCCGAGGCGAGCAGGATTGAGCCGAGGATTGCGCGGCCTTGCAGCCGGCGCCTCGCCTCGTGACGGTCTTGTTTCGCCTTCATTGCGGTCTCCTTTTTGTCAGTTGGAAAAACGGAAAAATACAGATTGAGCAAACTGCGTTCGTCTAGTGCGCGAGTGGTCTTGTCGCCTTACACGCGTTGGACGGAAAAAATAAAATCGGTCACGAATTCCGAGACGGCGTCCTGGCCAGCAAGAGACGTACCGACGACGAAGCGTCGCCTAACCTCGCGTCGCTCCGAACGAGGCGGCGCGCGCGCCTCGGAAACCGACGATTCGTCGCGACAAACGTGTCGTGGTTTCGTCGCGGGTTTACACCGTCAGTGGTCGTCGTTGCGACGTCGCGCCGTAGCGGCGCTTAACATCTGCGTTCGCAACGATGAGGCAGCGAACGGAAACGTTCTTACAAGGTGCGAGCAACGCCGGTTTCAGAACCTGAAATAAGCAGCACCGAGACCGCCAAGATTGTTGGCGCTCATGAGGTGACCGCTGTACGAAACGTCGAGCCGTTCGTACCGCGCGATCGCTGCCAGACGGCCGCGTCTGGACATGTCCCAGGAGATTCCGGCGTCGACGAATTCGCCCAAACGGGCCGAGAAGTCCCGGCTCGAGCGAGAATCGCTGCCGCTGGTCACGGTGAAATCCTGGAGAGGTTCGCTGACGACGCCCAGCCGCCCCAGCGCGAACCAGCGTCCCCTGATCGGCAGCAGCAGCTGGGCCCCGACGGCGAGCGGTATCCGCAAGAAGGACATGGTTGTCATGCTGTCGCCGACCCCGACGAATTTTGCCCCCGCGCGCGCGTACACACCGACCCCGACCCCTCCTTCGCTCCAATACGGCGTCCAGTCGCCGGCGAGCGAGAAGAACACGCCATCACCGGCACTGGCGCTATTCCCCGCGCCGGTCGCGGGGAGGGTGGGACTCACGACGGTAAAGAAACGATCGCCGCCATGCGCGTAGCCCATCTCGATGCCGAAGCCGGCGGTGCGATACGCGGGCGAAGACACCGGCGGGCGCGTCGGGGTCGGTTCGTCGACCGTCTCGGCGGACGGCGGAGGGGGGGGCACCGCGTCCGCCAGTGGCGGCGCGGGTGGCACGAGGGGCGCTGGTGGTTGGGCCGGCTGATCGACGATGGCCTTCACTTCATCTGTGTCTGGCGGCGGCCCCGTGGGATCGGCCAGCGACAGCAGCGCGGCGATGAATGCGACAGGCATCAGCAAGCCTGATTACAGAGCGCGCTCGGCGCCGTGTCGAGGCGGCAGATGTTTACGCGCGCATCACGAATCGGCCAGGCGCGAGCATCTCGACGATCCGAAGCGGATTGGCGACGCCCGCCGCCGTCAGCTCGGCGTTCGCTCGGGCGCACAGCTCGTCGCCGGCGGTGCCGCCGAGCAGCTGCCCGTGCCGCATGCGCGCGGACGCAGCGTGAAGCCCCATCGCGGCGTCTTCGAAGCCTGCGTTGGCCCGCTCGATGAGCGCGCGCGCCTGCGGTCTGTCGCCGCGGCTGGCGGCGGCCGCGCCGGCAAGTAGATCCGCGAGCGGCGTCGCCCAACGAGCGGGCTGGCGGCGCATGGCGACCGCACAGGCGTCGACCATCGCCAGCAACGACGCGCGGTCCGCTGCGCCCGCCGCGACGGCGGCCAGCGCGCAACGGCCGCGCAGATCCAGCGCGTCCTTCAGCGCCATCGGAAACGACAGAACCCGCGCCTTCTCGAGGTGCGACCAGGCTGCGTTCACGCGCGCCAGCCCCGCCGCGCCGTCGCCGGCGTAAAGATCGATGTTGGCGTGCAGCAAGACGTCGAGCCAGTCGAGGAACGTCGTGGCGTGATGCGAGTTGGCGCGGAACCACACCACCGACGCGACGGCCAATCTCCGGGCGCGTGCCGGGTCATCGGCGTACAGGCACGCCATGTCGGCAGGCCAGTGCCCGAGCTGGTTCTGTCCGTAGATGTCGCCCCGCCGCGCCGTCGCTTCCATCTGTTCGGTCACCTCACGAATCATCGTCCCCGCCTCGCCCAACCTGAGCATCGCCGAGAGCCGGTAACCGCGGGCGAAGGTGATCTCCCAGACCGCCTCGGCGCCATGCGCATCGAACATATCGACGGCGTGCGACGAGTTGGCGCGGGCGTCCTCGAAACGTCCCTCGTGAAAATCGATGAGGCCCTTGGCCAGCGCGATCATCCCGTGCACGTACGGCTGGTCGATCTCTCGGGCGAGATCCCGCGCGATTCCCCACCATTTTTCGGCAAGGCGCGCGTTGCCGCCGCCCAGCGCGCTCATGAACGACGTGACGGAGCCGAGCCCGAGGGCGATCCGGCGCGGCTCGCCGGCGTGCAGCGCGAGCAACAGCGCGCGCAGCTGCAGCCAGACGCCCAGAGCCGGATCGACGAAGCTCATGTATCGCCCGATCTCCTGGCAGACGTCGATCGGCTCCAGTCGATCCCGCGGGATCTCCGTCTCGGCGCGCCGGCGAAACCGCAGGCCACGAAGTCGAAGCCGGGCGATGTTCCAGCCGATCGCCAGGGCGGCGCGCCCCGGGGTTCGGGGCGGGTCGATGCCGTAGCCCGCGAGCGCCTCCCTCAAGACCGACATGCCGTCATCGATGTACCCGGCCTTCAGCTGCTCCTCGCCCGATCGTCGTTGCAAGAAGGCGGCGCGCTCCGGGGGCGCGTGCCGGGCGGCCTCGCGATAGGCCAGCGCGGCGGCTCGCTTGCGGCCGGCGAATCCGAGGGCATCGGCCCGGCGCTCGCGCAACCGTTGCGAAGTGACGGGATCGAACCGATGCAGACGCAGAGACAGCCGGTCGAGCCGCGCCGCGCGGTCGAAGGCCAACGCGGCGTGGGCCTCGTCGGCCGCCCGCACGGCATAGTCGGCCGCCTTGTGGGCGTCACCGGCCTTGCGCCAGTGGTACGAGAGCGACTCCAGCGCCGCGCCGCCGCTCCCCTCCAGCGCCAACGCCAGTCGCCGATGGCCGGCGCGCTTTTCGGCGGGCGTCAGACAGGAGAGGAGGGGCGCGCGCACGCGATCGTGGAAGATCTCGATCGGGTCGGCGAGGCGGACGCCGGTGGTGCGCACCAGGTTCGCGTGCTCCAGCGCGGCCAGCATGCGCGACAGCGCGGCGCCCTCGATGAACGAAGTGCCAGCGGCGACGCCGAGCGGGATCGGGCCGCCCGCGAGACCGACGGCGGCGAGCAGCTCGCGCACGGCCGGCGGCAGCGCGCCGATGCGGGCCGTCAACGCGGCGTCGAGGCTGCCGCCGCCGTACGCGCCCCGGTCGCGGGCCCAGCTGGTCAAGACGTCGATGAACAGCGGCATCCCGTCGGCATCGCGGGCGATCGCCTGCGCGACGGCGCGCTGGTCGATGCTGGCGTCACCTTCGAGAAGCGAGCCGGCCAGAGCCTCACCGTCCGAGGGCGCCAGCCCGGCGAGGTGCAGCCGCGGCATCCCCTCGAGCCAGCTCGGCGACGGGAGCAGATCGTCGCCTCGCGTCCGGAGCGTGCAGATGAAGAGGAGGGGGGGCCGCGACTCCAGCACCGCCGCGAGGGCGGCGTGGCTGTCCGCGTCCGCCCACTGGATGTCTTCCGTCACGAGGACGACCGGCCGCCGCGCCGCCAGGTTCGTCACCAGCGCGCGAAGCGCGGCGAACATCGCGTCGCGCTGCGCCGCCGGCTGGCTGGTTTCGCGGTCAGCGGCCGGCGCCGGCGCAAGACCGGCCAGGCCAGGGAAGCTGCCAGCGAGGAGGGCGAGCTCGGGCGGAACCACCTGCGCTCGCTCGGCTTCGGACAGCGAGGCCAGGTGCCGCCCCACCTCGTCGATCGCCTCGTCCAGCGCCTTGAACGGAACCGACTCGCGCGCGGAGCAGCGGCCCGTCAAGACAAGCGGGCGTGGCTGGAGGCCGTCGAGCCCCTCGACGAAATGTTCGACCAGCGCGGTCTTGCCCACGCCCGAGGTCCCCTCGATGACGACCGCGGCGAACGAGCCGGCCCGCGCGCGCCCGTAGGCCGTCGCCAGCGCCGCCATCTCCTGGTTCCGGCCGACGAGCCTGCGCGTCCGCCGGCGGCGCGTGCGCACGCCGAGACGCTCGAGGATGCTGTCGCTCGACGGTCGCCGGGCGGGGTCGGCCTGCAGCAGCTCGGTACAGAGCGCGCCGAGATCCGGCAGCGGACCGTGGGCGATCGCCTCGTCGGGACGCAGATCGCCCGGCGGCGCGAACGCTCGCAGCTCGCGCGTCACCGAAGTGTGATCGGTGGGGACGAGGAACGGGTGCCGCCCGGCCAGTGCCTGATGAAGCATGACGCCGACGGCGAACCAGTCAGCGGCAGGGTCGGCCGTGCGACCGAGGGCGCGCTCGGGCGGCATGTAGCCGGGCGTTCCCGCGCCGGCGGGCGCACCGCCGGATGCGCGCGCGTCGACGACCAGGCCGAAATCGAGCACCACGACGCGGCCCTCCGCGGTCACGAGCACGTTCGACGGCTTCAAGTCGCGGTGCACCTTGCCGAGCGAGTGGATGAAATCGACGCCGACGCACAGCTCGCCGATCGCGTTCTCGAGGCGCTCGGCGTCCAGCTGGCCGCGGGGGCGAACCCAGGAGAGAAAGTCGACGCCGCTCACCAGCTCCATCGTGAAGAACCAGTGATCACCGTCGTTGATGAGCTCGCCGAGCTCCACGAGGTTGGGGTGGTGGACGTCGCGCAACGACCGGAACTCGCCCTTGAAACGAACGAGCGCCTCCGGCGTGATGTCGGCGAGTGTCTTGAGCGCGACGGCCATGCCGCGTTCTCGATCCCACGCCGCAAACACGACCCCCATCCCGCCCGCGCCGAGCCGACGGTCGATCTCGAACCGGCCGCCGCCGACGGTGCCCCGTCTCGCCGAACCTGTCGCGCCGTCCATCGTCAAACGCGCCTCCTTGCTCGGCCGCTGTCGGCCGACGTGCTCAGTGATGCTTTCGCGGCCGGGCCAGGCCGTACTTCTCCATGCGAGCGATCAGCGTGTTGCGCGACATTCCGAGCTCGCGCGCTGCCCCGCTCTGGTTTCCCGCGAAGCGTGTCAGCGCGGCGACCACGCGGTGTCGATCGTTGCTGACACTCACTGCTCGGTCGGACTGTGCGCCCAATCCAGAAAGCGGGCCCAGGTGCTCGACCTCGATGACCGGCCCGTCGCAGATCAGCAGGGCCCGTTCGATGGTGTTGCGGAGCTCGCGCAGGTTGCCGGGCCACGGCTGACGTTCCAGCCACAGCATCGCGGACGGCGACAGCTCCAGGATCGGCGCGCCCGGGGTGGTCGCGTCCGTCAGGAACTCGCGCGCGAAATCGACGATCTCGTGCGGGCGCTCGCGCAGGGGCGGCACCCGGAGAATCGCGCCCGCCAGGCGGAAGAAGAGGTCGCGGCGGAAGGCGCCCCGCTCGACCTCGACGTCCAGCTCCCGATTGGTGGCGGCGATGAACCGGACGTCGATCTTGTGGCTGCGCACGGCGCCGACGCGGAACACCTCTTGATGCTCGATGACCCGAAGCAGCTTGGACTGGATGGACAGCGGCAACTCGCCGATCTCGTCGAGGAACACCGTCCCCCCCGCCGCGGTCTCGAGCAGCCCCGGCTTGGTGCCGGTGGCGCCGGTGAAGGACCCCCGTTCGTGGCCGAAGAGCTCGCTCTCGATCAGAGACTCGGACAGCGCCGCGCAATTGAGGCGCAGGAAGGGGCACGCGGCGCGGGTGGATGATTGATGGATCCGGTGGGTCAAGATCTCCTTGCCGACGCCGGTCTCGCCCAGCACCAGCACGCTGATCTGGGCCTTCGCGACCCGCTCGAGCACGTTCGCCGGCACGGGGGTCGGGCTGCTCCGCGTCGGCGCGGGGCGCATCTGCAGCGTCAGCAGGATCGCGCCGACCTCGAAGGCGTCTCCCACCTGAAGGGGTCGCTTCTCACCCGTTGCCAGCGCCACGCCGCGCGCGCGCGTACCATTCCGGCTTCCCTGGTCCTCGACGGTGATGTCGGCGCCCATGGTCAGAACGGCGTGGGTGCGCGAGAGGCTGTCGTCGTTGATCTGGACGTCGCACTGGCGCGACCGACCGATGGTGAGGCGTCCGCGCTCCGGAAGGAAAAAGGCCCGCCCTCGGCCGTCCGGCCAGATCGCCAGCAGCGCCAACCTGGACGGCGCGTCGAGCCGACTTCCGGGTCGCGTCGAGAGATCTTCCATCGTCGCGAGTTTCATGTCGCCGGCGACGGTAACACGCGTGCATTCGAGGTGAACCGCGCCGGCAATTTTCGGCAGGCGGGCGTTTGAAGGGCGCCCCGGCAATTTTTAGCAGCCTGCTCAACCGTGGGTTGGGCAACTTGCCCAGCAGGCGCGCGGAAAACCGCGCCAACCGCGCGTGATTTCACGATCCGCCGCCGGGCATCTCCCTTGCTCTCGTCGACCGCGCGGCCGCATGGGCGGCAGCCGTTTCTGCCAGCCATTTGCAGGGAGAATGAAGATGAGCGCGAGGGCTAGAGTACGAGTTCTTGGTTTGATTGGCGCTGCCGGCGTCGTGGGTTCCTGTGGCGGCGGGGATGGCTCGCAAATGATCGCGGAGCTGCGAGCCCGTCCCGGCTCGCCCCTCGCGGCCGGAATCGCGACTGGTTTCACGACGGGGCCGACGGGGATCGTCCCCCGTTTCTCGACCGCCCCCGACGGTCGCGCTGCGCGCGTCGTTTTCCCGGCGACGGCCAACGGACGGATCCATCTCGAGGATCAGCAGACCGGCACGATGATCGCCTTCCGCCTCAAGGACGCGTGGGCGGTCGCGGGCGAAACCGCCGACGGGTACGTCACCTATCCGCGGGCCCGCTCCTCGGGCGGGACGCTGCTGCACCGGGCGCTGCCGGATGGAACGGAGGACTTCGTGACGTTCGATCGGCGGCCGGAGCACGCCGACGTGACCTACGAGGTCACGCTGGGACCGAATGTCGCCGGCCTGAGGCTGGTCGAGCAGACGCTGGAGATGCTCGACGAAACGGGCGCGCCGCGCCTGCGGGTCGCGCCGCCTTTCATCGTCGGCGCGGACGGCACATGGACGGCCGCGAATCTGGCCGTCGAAAAATGCGAGGTGGACACCAGCCCCGAAGCTCCCTGGGGACGGGAGATCACCCCGCCGGGGGCGGATGCGTGCCTGATTCGCGTCTCCTGGAATGACCAGCGCGTCCTGTATCCGGCGGTGCTCGATCCGCGCTGGACGACGACCGGTTCCATGTCCGTCGCGCGACAGGATCACACCGCGATCGCCCTTTCGACCGGCAAGGTGCTGGTGGCGGGCGGTCGCAGCGGCCCGACGAGCACGACCGGCCTCACGTCTGCGGAGCTGTTCGATCGCACGACTGGAACATGGGCGACGACAGGCAGCATGACCGGCGGGCGCTA
>DATFXS010000655.1:0-3340 GCA_035315605.1 Polyangia bacterium | reverse complement strand
CCGCGCCGCATCGGTCTCGGCGCCGTCGACGCAGCTGTCGACGGGCAAGTAGTGATGCGCCCGCAGCGCGCCGGTGGAGTCGCGCAGATCGTTCGCCCATGTCACGCGCGTCAGCACCTCGGTCTGCGCTTCGATCGTCGGGCCGGGGTAGCTCGGACCGTGCGTTCCGTCGTCGAAGCCCCAGACGGTCGTGGGAGGCAGGTCGCGGTGAAGCCGCTGCTGCAGCTCGACCATCGCCAGCCGATAATGGGCCGCGCCCGCCGGCGACGTGTCCAGCGGAGTCGCGACCGCCGGTAACGGCAGCTCGTCGACGAACGGTGTCAGCACCACCGAGCAGGGGTCGTCCGCGCAGCTCGGGTGCATCTCCATCCACTGTCCGCCCGCGGCGGTGCAGACCGCCTCGGTCTGGACGGCGCAGGCCGCGCTGACGTCCGGCGTGCAGCAAGCTGCCGTCGGGGGCGGGCACGGCTGCGGATCGCAGCTGGTGCGCGCGCCCTGATAGACGCCGCCGCACGCGGCGCCCGGATCCAGCACGTATCCGCAGGTGGCGTCGCTCGCGCAGCAGGCGCCGATGGTGGCCGCCGGTGGGTCGAATGTCACGACCAGCGCCGGTCGGAAGCCGCGGCCTCCGTCGCGCGAGCCGAATCGCTTGGCCGTGTCCGCGCCTGGCTGTTCGGCGATCAGGATCCAGCCAAAGTTGGAAGACGGGTCGGCGAGCCACCCCTGGACGTCGGCCGTCAGCGCCGCCGACGACCATGAGTAGGTCCGCCCCGCGTCATCGACGGTCGTGGTGGCGCTGGCCGCCGCCTGAAAGTCGCCGCCCTCCGTCGTCCAGGATTGGCTGGGCGAGAACCTGTACGACCAGGTCGCGTCCCCCTCGGCGGCCGGGGCGCCATCTCCCTCCTGGCCCGGGCCGTTGGAGCTCGCCTCGCCCCAGGCCGCGGTCAGGCGGTGAACCTCGACGCGACTCGACTGCGGGTGCGTGCGCGTCAGGTCGAGCACGAGAGTCGCCGAGGTGATGATGCTTCCGGGCGGCACGCTGCGCGCGACGTCGAACGCGATCAGCGCGCGCCGCTTTTCATTCTCGGCGTTGACGCCCGCGAAGATGTAATCGCCGGCGCCGTTGCTGGACGCTGAATCGTTGCTGTAGATGGTCGTGTCGTGCGCCGCCGGAACGCTGACCGTTTCGGCTCGGCCCGCTCGCGCCGCGAGCGAACCGAGCGCCACGATTCCGAAACCGATTCGTAACAAATACCTGGGTGACATGCTGGCGGTGGCAGCACGAGGCGTGCCTGCGCGTGATGCCGCCGTTGCGATCTCAAACGCTCGCGGATCTGCATGAACTGCGCGCGGCCCCGCAATGCCTGCAACCGCTGCGCGGACACCATCCGTTCACAATTCATTCATCGCCCGTCCCCGCGATCGCCGCCGCTGCCCCGTAGCCTGCGTCGTGGAGGAATTCATGAACGACGTCACGAGCAAGAGTTCGTCCCCGATCCTCGCCGCCGGTGGGGCCGGGTTTCTGGTCCTGGCCGCCGTCTTCCTGGTTCGCGATCTCGCCCTGCCGCCAGAAACCCTGCTGGGCGCCGCGGCGGTGCTGGCGGTCGTCCTGGCGCTGTTGCGGCCGCCGCGCCGCCTGCCCTGGATCGGGCCGGCCGCGCTGCTGGCGGTGGCCGTCGTCGGTGGAGGCTGGTTCCTGGCCGTGGCGTCGCCGGCGTTGCTCCCCGGGCTGGGCGTCGTCGCGGTCGGATCGATCGCGTCGGTCGCGATGCACGAACGACGGGCCGCGCAGGCGCCGTCGTCCGACCTGGCGCGCCGGCTGGCGTGGTACGCGGCCGGCGCGGCGTTTCTCGTCGCGAGCGGCGCGTTCTACGTCCATTTCTTCACCCTCGGCTTCGCGGACGAATCGCCGGCGCGCCGACTGATCCCGACCATCTCGTGGCTGGCCATCGGCCTGGCGCTCTGGATCGCGGCGCCCAACCGGGACGCCGCGCCTGGCCGCGTCGCGATCGGGTTCGTCGCGATCGCCGTGCTGAAGGCGCTGGTCTACGATTCGACGCATCTGCAGGGGCCGCTGCGCGTGACGGTGTTCGCCGCGGTCGGCGCGCTGTTGCTGGCGGGCGCACGGATCATCGCCCGTCGGGAGCACGCCTGATGCGCCCGACGGTGCTGGGGATCCTCGCGGCGGTCGTGCTGGTGGTGGCCGCCGTCCTCCACGGCCGGGCGCATCTGGATCCCTTCGCGCACGCCCGCACCGCGCCGCGCGGGCCGCTGGTGACGACGGCGATCGGCGCCGATACGGTCACGACGACCGAGCCGTCCTTCGGCGTGATCGCCTTCCGCGTGCCGCTGCCCGAGGGGACGGTCAACGCCGACAGCGTCGAGCTGCGCTTTCGCGAGCCGCTCGACGGCGCGCGGGTCGAGGGGTTCGCGGACGGCCCCCGCACGCACGCGACGCTGCTGCACAAGCGCGTGGGCGGCGACACGATCGTCGTGCCGCTGCCGCCCGGCCCGATCGACAGCGTGCACGTGCGCGTCCACCGCAACCTGCGTCCACCGCCGATCGTGCGCGACGTCGTGATGCTGACGCCCGCTACGCCGCCGGCAGCAGGCGATCCACCGCTCGCAGCGTCTCGCCAATCGACGCGTTGATGACCAACTTCGCGGTGCTATCCAGGGGCGTCGGATCGCGGTTGACGATCACCAGCGGCGCGCCCGCCGCGGCCGCCGCCTTGGGCAAGAGGTTCGCGGGCGCGACCGCCAGCGACGACCCGAGCACGATGAACAGCGTCGCGCGCTCGGCCGCCAGCCAGGCCGTCCGCAGCGTCGCCTCGGGCAGCGCCTCGCCGAACAGCACCACGCCGGGCCGGCGCTTGCCGCCGCACGCGCAGGCCAGCCCGGCGGCCTCCAGGAACTCGACGGTCGGGCGCTCGCCGCCGCAGCGATCGCAGCGCACGTTCGCCAGCGTGCCGTGCAGCTCCAGCACGCCGTGCGCGCCGGCGCGGGTGTGAAAGCCGTCGACGTTCTGCGTGACGATCGTCGAGACCAGCCCGCGCCGCTGCCAGTCGGCGACGACGCGGTGGCCGTCGTTGGGCGCGTGCTTGGCCAGCATCTCGATCCGCCAGCGGTAGAACGCGACGTGCTCGTCGTAGTCGGTCTCGAGCGCTTCGACGGAGGCGAGCTCTTCGAAGCGGCGATTCTGTTTCCAGAGGCCGCCGTTGGATCGAAAGTCCGGCAGGCCCGATTCGGTGCTCATGCCCGCGCCGGTGAACACCACCGCCGGACGGTGCGCGCCCAGCAGACGCGCGAATTCGGCCTCCGGTCGGACGACGGCTGACAC
>DATFXS010000654.1:0-7294 GCA_035315605.1 Polyangia bacterium | reverse complement strand
GATCCGCGCTCACAAGGGAAAGCTGGCCGGGCTGGAGGTCGCGATCTGCGGCGACATCCGCCACAGCCGGGTCGCGCGCTCGAACATCTGGGCGCTGACCAAGCTAGGCGCGCACGTGCGCGTCGCGGCGCCGCGCACGCTGCTGGCGCCCGGCCTGACCGAGATGGGCGCCAGCGTTCACGAACGGCTGGAACCGGCGCTGGAAGGCGCGGACGTCGTGATGATGTTGCGCATCCAGAAGGAGCGGATGGGTGGCGGGCTGTTCCCGAACACGCGCGAATACTCGCGCTACTTCGGGCTCAATCTGCGCCGGCTGGAGCTCGCGAAGCGGGACGCGATCGTGATGCACCCCGGGCCGCTGAACCGCGGGGTCGAGATCGATCCCGCCGTCGCGGACGGCCCGCGCGCGGTCATCCTCGATCAGGTCGCCCGCGGCGTCGCCATCCGGATGGCCGTGCTCTACCTCCTCGCCGGCGGCGAGGCCTCAGAATCCTGAGGCGCGGCCGTCGGGTTGTCGCCTCATTTCGGGCGCTTGGGCCGGGAATGTGAATTGCTAGTTGAACGGTTCCATGCGCGCAAACATTAGCTTGAGTGGTTCTCTCCTCCTGATGCTGGGCCTGATCGGCTGCGGCGGTTCGATCAAGGGCACCGGCGGGCCAGACGGGTCGACGCCGACCGCTGCCTGTTCGTCGCTGAGCGTCTGCGACTGCTGGGACGCTTCGGATCGCTGCCAGATGCAGACGACCTCCTGCTGGTGCCCGAACGAATGCAATCCCCAGATCGAGTGCCTCTGTGGCGGCGGACAGTTCATCGGCTGCGAGGACAAGACGGCGGCGACCGGCTGTGACGCGGAGTTGGCGCGGGTCCAGACGCTTTGTTCGGCGCAGCCGTTCACCAGCTTCCTTAGCAATATCTGTTCGTCGAACTCGACCTGCATCGCCGGCTGCCTGTCGCAGCTCGCCACTGCCGACACGTGCACGCAGATCGACTGCAGTTTCTGCACGACGTGCGATTGCCTGCTGCCGTCGACGCCGTCCGCCTTCCGGGCCTGCGTGGACAACTGCAACTCTGTCGCGGTCCCGCTCCGCTGACGGCCAGACGAGCGCCCCCCGAATCCCATTGACTACCGCCCCGCGACCTCCTATCAAGAGGTCCCGGACGAATGGATCTTTGTCTGCGAGGCGGCCGGGTCATCGATCCGGGACGAGGCGTCGACGCCGAGGCGGACGTGATCTTGAAAGACGGCGTGGTGGCGCGGTCGGGCAAAGGGATCGCCGCCGGGGTCTCCGGTGACGTTCGCGTCATCGATGTGCGCGGCAAGTGGGTGATCCCGGGGCTCATCGACCTGCACACGCACCTGCGCGAGCCGGGACACGAATACAAGGAAGACATCGCGACCGGGACGCGCGCCGCGGCGGCGGGCGGGTTCACCGCGGTCTGCGCGATGCCCAACACGACCCCGCCCAACGATACGCGCGCGGTGACGGAGTTGATTGTCCGGCGCGCGCGCGACGTCGGGGCGGTCCGGGTCTACCCGGTGGGCGCGATCTCGAAGGGGCTGGCGGGTGAGACGCTGGCCGAGATGGGCGAGTTGAAGGACGCCGGGTGCGTCGCGGTCTCCGACGACGGCCAGCCGGTGATGAACGCCGAGCTGATGCGCCGGGCGATGGAGTACGCGCGCACCTTCGGCCTGACCATCGTCCAGCACTGCGAGGACCGGACGCTGTCGGCGGGTGGCGCCATGAACGAGGGGATCGTCTCGACGCGCGCGGGCATCCGCGCCCAGCCGGCGTCGGCCGAGTCGACCATGGTCGCGCGCGATATCGAGCTGTGCGCGCTGACCGGCGCGCGCTACCACGTCGCGCACATCAGCAGCGCCGATTCGGTGCGGCTGGTCCGCGAGGCCAAGCGCCGCGGGCTGCCCGTCACCTGCGAGGTGACGCCGCACCACCTGACGCTGACCGACGAGGCCTGCGCCGGCTACGACACGTCGACGAAGTGCAACCCGCCGCTGCGCACGGGCGCCGACGTGGACGCGCTGCGGGCGGCGCTGGCGGACGGCACGATCGACGCGGTCGCCACCGACCATGCGCCGCACTCGCCGGTCGAGAAGGACGTCGAGTTCGAGGAGGCGGCGTTCGGCATGATCGGCCTCGAGACGGCGCTGCCGCTGGTGCTCGAGCTGGTCCGGTCGGGCGCGCTGACGCCGGCGGCGCTGGTGACGCGGATGAGCAGCGCGCCGGCCGCGGCCTTCGGGCTGGCGGGCGGGACGCTGGCCGACGGCGCTCCGGCCGACGTCACGGTGATCGACCCGGACGCGGTCTGGACCTGCGACGCGGCCGGGCTGCGGTCGCGCTCGCGCAATACGCCGTTTTCGGGTCGATCGTTGCGTGGCCGGGCCGCGCTGACCGTCGTCGGCGGTACAATCGCCTACTCGGGAGAAAGACTGACGTGAGCCAGGAAGACAATAGCCCGCTGCCGCCCGCGCTGCTCGCCATGGAGGACGGGACCGTCTACCGCGGCTTCGGCTTCGGCGCGGCCGCCGACGGCGCGGGCGAGATCGTCTTCAACACGGCGATCACCGGCTACCAAGAGGTGCTGACGGACCCGTCGTACCGCGGCCAGATCGTCACCATGACCGCGCCCGAGATCGGCAACGTCGGCGTCAACCCGGTCGACTTCGAATCGGCGCGCCCCTGGTGCGCCGGCTTCGTGGTGCGCGAGCTGTCGCCGCTGGTGTCGAACTGGCGCGCGTCCGGGTCGCTGCATTCGCTGCTCGCCGACAACGGCGTGGCCGGGATCTCAGGCATCGACACGCGCGCCGTCACGCGCCGCATCCGGCTGTCGGGCGCCCAGCGCGCCATCATCACCCGCGCCGTCGACGACGCCGCCGGCGCGGTCGAGCGCGCGCGCCGCCACCCGTCGCTGGAGGGGCGCGACCTCGTGCGCGAGGTGACCGCCGCCGCCGGATACGAATGGAGCGAGCCGGTGTGGCCCGGACCGACCGCGCCGGGGCACGCGCCGGAGCCGCCGCCCGAGCGCTATCACGTCGTCGCCTATGACTTCGGGATCAAGCGCGGGATTCTGCGCCGGCTCCGTTCGTCTGGCTGCCGGGTCAGCGTTGTGCCCGCGGCGACGCCCGCGCGCGACGTGCTGGCGATGAAGCCCGACGGCATTTTTCTTTCGAACGGCCCCGGCGATCCGGCGGCGGTCGAATACGCGGTCGAGTCGGCGCGCGAGCTGACGCGGTCGAAGCTGCCCGTGTTCGGCATCTGCCTGGGCCACCAGATCCTCGGCCTCGCGCTGGGCGGCAAGACCTACAAGCTGAAGTTCGGCCACCACGGCGCGAACCACCCGGTCATGGATCTGGGGACGCGCAAGGTCGAGATCACCTCGCAGAACCACGGCTTCGCGGTCGACGTCGATTCGATGCAGGGGCGCGCGGTGCTGTCCCACGTCAGCCTGAACGACAAGACGGTCGAGGGTATGCGCCACGGCGAGCTGCCCGTGTTCAGCGTGCAGTACCACCCCGAGGCGTCGCCCGGGCCCAACGACGCGAACTATCTCTTCGACCGTTTCTGCGGCCTGCTGCAAGAGCGCCGTCGGCGTTAGGTTCGCGGCGCGATGATCCACCGCCTGCTCGATCGCCTGGCCGAGCGCTACAGCGAACGGGAGCACAAGCTGGAGGCGATGCGCGCGCGTGAGGAGTATTTCGATCGCGCCGGGAAGGTGTTCGACGACGACGCCGAGCTGTTCGAGGGGCGAATGGCGGCGTTCCTCGAGTGGTACGTGCTGGAGCGCCCGCTGGCGGACATCGGCCTAACGCCGGTGGCCTACACGATCGAGGAAAAAGACGGGCTGCCCGCCGACGAGCGCCGGGCGCTGGCCGCGCTGGCGACCAGCCACCACAGCGTGTTCGAGCTGTTCGAGACGGCGGGTGAGACGCTGGACATCGAGGATCTGATCGGCGGCGGGCGCTTCGCGGTGCGCGAGCGCCGCAAGCCGCTCGGCATGGCAGCGGGCGATCTGTTCGAGGCGCGCCTGTTGTGGGACGGCGACACCATCATCTTCGGTCGGACCTTCCTGTTTCATCCGCCCGACGCGCGCGAGGTCGTGCTCGAATGGGTCGAACGCGCGGTCAATAGCGGCACCGCCCGGGAGGAGATCCTGTTCCACCTGTCGCGCCAGCACATCCGCTGGCATCGGCAGGGCCACGTCGGGGCCGCGAAGGTCTATCGGGACGCCTGAGGTGGTGGCGCGGCCGGGCGGGCGCGCGTTGCAAATGCCACCCGCCTTGGTTAGAAAACCCCGCATGCGAAGCGCGTGCGCCGGTCTGCGAGCTGCCCTTCCTCTGTGCGTGTTGCTGCTCGGTTGCGTCGAGCAGGACGAGGACAAACCGACTCCGGCGGACATGGCGGCCGCGAAGGAGAGCATCCTGACGACCGCGCCCACCCCGAAATACGCGGTCAACGCCGACCTGGACGGCAAGGTCATCTACCTCGGCCTCGACGTCGATCACGTCCCGATCGAGCCGGGCAAGGACGTCACGCTGACGCATTACTGGAAGCTGGTGGCATCGCCCGGGTCGGAATGGAAAACGTTCACGCACCTGAACGGCGGTGGCGGCAAGAGCTTCATCAACGCCGATCACGCGCCGGTGAGGGGGAAGTATCCGGTCGGGTCGTGGAAGGCTGGCGAGATCATCCGCGATCAGCACACGGTGCGGCTGCCGCCCGGATGGGCGTTTCCGACCGTCGAGGTCTACACCGGGCTTTGGCGCGGGACGAACCGGATGCCGGTCCGGACCGGGCCGCACGACACGGAGGGGCGCCTGCTGGCGGCGACGATCCCGGTCAGCGCCAAGCCGGCCGCGCCCGAGGCGCGCAAGCGTTACGTCGCGCGGATGGTGACCAAGCCGATCAAGATCGACGGCAAGCTGGACGAGGCGGCCTGGGCGTCGGCGCCGTCGACCGGACCGTTCGTGAACACGATGACCGGGGGCGCCGTTCCGCAGAAGACCGAGGCGAAGCTGCTGTGGGACAAGAAGTTCCTCTACGTCGGGATCGAAAACGAGGACTCTGACGTCTGGGCGAAGCTGGACAAGCGCGACGACAAGCTGTGGACCCAGGAGGCGGACGAAATCATGATCGACGCCGACGGCAACGGTCGCACGTACATCGAGCTGCAGGTGGCGCCCAACGGCAACCTCTTCGACACGTATCTGCCGGAGCGGCGCAAGTACGAGGACACGATCGATCCAAAGCTGAAGCCGTTCTCGTGGAACTCGAAGACCGTCGCCAAGGTGCGGGTGGACGGCACGCTCAACAAGCGCGAGGACCAGGACAAGGGATGGACGGCCGAGCTGGCGATTCCGCTGGAGGACGTCAAGGGAATGGACACGTCGACGACGCTGGTGCTGCCGCCGCAGCCGGGCCACGTCTGGCGCATCAACATGTTCCGGATGGACGTGCCGCAGGGCAAGCCGCAGCAGGCGTCGGGCTGGTCGCCGCCGATGATCGGCGATTTCCATGCCCTCGACCGGTTCGGCGAGCTGGTATTCGGCGACGCGCAGGGCGCCGTACCGCCGCCTGCGCCGGCTCCGCTGACGGCGGCGAAGGAGAAGGCCGGGGGTGGGGCGTCGGCGCCCGTGACCACGGCCAGCGATCGCAAGGCGACGGCCGCGACGAAGACCGGCGGCGCGAGCAAGAAGAAGTAATGCCGACGGCAATCTCCTCCCTCGCCCCGCGAAGCGGGGAGAGGGCGGGGGTGAGGGGCCGCGTCCTGATCGCCGTCGCTCTGGTGGCGGCGTGCACGACGACGTCGGGATCGGTCTCGACGCCCGCGCACGCGGCGGCGCCACGTCCGTCCTCCGGAACGCCCGGCGGCTTCGAGGGCAGCCAGGCGCCGGCGTTCGCGCCGGCGGGGGAGGGCGCGACCCGCTACGCGCCGACGGCGGCGCGGGATGGACGCCGGCCGCCGCCTGCCGACGACCTGCGGCGATCGCTGCTGGCCGAGGTGCGGGCCGCCGCCCGCAAGGCCGGGGTCCGTCCGCCCGCCGAGGATGCGCGCCTCGACTGGGCGATGACCGATCTGGCGCAACACCTGCGCGGCGAGGAAGTGCCCGCGCTCGACACGCTCGAGTTCCTCCTCGGCCACTACGGCCTGATCGAACCGTCGCCGCACATCCTGCTCTCGAGCGCGCCCCTGCGGGCAGGTGTCGAGATGAGCCCGTCCGGCCGCACCGAGCTCGTCGAGATGATGCGCACCGCCCACATCGGCCGCGTCGGGATCGGCGTCGATCGATCGGCCGACACGGTGACGATGGTCTTCGGCCTGCAGGAGACGCCGGTCGCGCTGCTGAACGAGATCCCGCGTCGCCTGCCGGCCGGCGGGCGCGCGGAGATCGCGATCCGCATCGCCGCCGGGCTCACGAAGCCGGAGGTGGTCATCACGGCGCCGGGCGGCTCGGTCAGCGAGCAGACGCCGCCCCTGGCCAAGGGAACCGTTCGCGGCGAGCTCCGCTGCGCGGCCAACGGGCGATATCAGGTCGAGATCGTGGCTTCGGGGACGACGGGCAGCGCGGTCCTTGCCAACTTCCCGGTGTACTGCGGCGTCGCGCCGCCGACGGAGACACCGCGCGGCGCGGGCGTCCGGCCGGTCGCGGTGACGCCGGAAGAGGCTGAACAGCGGATGCTGGTTCTCATGAATCGCGATCGGAAGGCCGCAGGCGTCCCGCCCCTCGTGCTGGACGACAAGCTGACCGCGATCGCGCGCGCCCACACGCACGACATGGTCGATCACGATTTCGTCGGCCACGTCTCGCCGCGCACGGGCAACACCGTCGAGCGCGTCCACCGCGCGGGTCTGGCGCCGACGTTCATTTCGGAGAACGTCGGGCGCGGCTACACCGTCGACGAGGCCGAACAGGGCTTCATGGCCAGCCCCGGCCATCGCGCCAACATCGTCGAATTGCACGCCTCGCGCGTCGGCGTCGGCGTCGTGTTCGGCCCGTCGACCACGGGCCTGCGGCCGCTGTTCGTCACCCAGCTCTTCAGCAATTGAACGCCGGAAGACGGGTCGGCTCAGAAGCGGGCGGACAGAAGCAGTCCGGCGTCGAGCCCGGCCCGGCCACCGTCGGCGGCGCGCGCGGGCAGGAGGAGCGGCGCCAGCGCGACGCCGCGGGCGGACGGCGGGTGATGGCGCTGGTTGAAGTCGCGCGCCGCGACGCCCGCATCGATGACGCTGGCGACGGTCAGCGCCAGCAGGCCCGCGACCGCCAACTCGGCGTAGCCTC
>DATFXS010000653.1:0-3621 GCA_035315605.1 Polyangia bacterium | reverse complement strand
CTTACCCGAGGTGATGACGACGACTTTGGACACTAGAGGCCTCCTTTGGAGCTGCGGCGAGTGCGAATCTCATTGAAAGGGCGTTCGGACGGGCTGCCAAATTTTTTTCATTTAAAGAGACGCCGCCTGGCAGGCGCCGTTCTCGAGCCAGATCTGGGCCGGCTTGCCGCGCAGGGCGGGCGGGATCTCGTCGGCGCTCATGTACTTGTCCGAGACCGCCACCAGCTCGGCCTCCAGCTTCTGGCAGAAGACGCGCGCGCCCGGCAGGCCCTTGGCGCCCGCGACGGCGCGGCCCCGCAGCTTCGCGTAGATGTGCACGTGGCCGTCGGCGATCACCTGGGCGCCGGCGTTGACGGGCGCCAGCACGACCAGGTCGTTGTTCTGGGCGTAGATCACCTGGCCGCTGCGTACGGGCTGGTGAACGACGACCGGGCCGGCGAAGGGTGCCGGCTGCACGACCGGGGCCGGCGCGGGGGCCGGGGCCCGCGCTGGGACCGCCCGGCCGAGGAAGACCTTCTGCGCGGCGGCCTTCGGCTTTTCGGGCGGTGGCGTCGGCAGGTCGGGGTCGGGAATCGCCTCGATTTCAGCGTCGATGTTGCGGCCGCGCGCCATCGCGGGCGGCGCCTGCAGGATGCCGAGCCCCTCGTTTGCGATCGTCGCCCGCATCGTCTCGGGCACGTTGGTGGCGGCGACCGGCACCAGCTTGCAGGCCTTCAGGATCGCGACCACCTGGATGACGGTCAGCGGGCTGGTCTCGTCGAGCGCGCCCAGGTCGATCAGCACCGGCGCGTGCAGGAACATGTGGGGGAGCTGGGCGATCCTGACGCGCAGCTGGCGGTCGACCAGCTGGATGTCCGAGCTGCGCAGCCGGAGCACCGTCAGCGGCGCCATCGTCCCCTTGAGATCGAAGGCGGGCGGCCGCTTGAGAACCCCGCCGCCGGCCATTCCACCCACGCGCTGTTCAGGAGTCAGCCCCGGCAGATCCATCGTCGGCTCATTCTGCGACGGGGGTGGGCCACGTCAAAAAAACGCTCGTCGCGACAGGCGGTCTATCATTACGTCCGATCCGAGACGACCGAATGCGCCCCGCCGTGCTTCTCTTGGCCTTCGCAGTCTGCAACGCCGCGCCGCCGGCCAAACCGGTCCCGGCGCCTGACCCCCTCGCGGCGCTGGAGGCATCGGCCGCCAGGCAGGCGCGGAGGGGGGCGTTCGGGGCGTCGAGCGACGCGTACCGTCGGATGGCCGCGCTCGGTCCGACGTCACCCGCCCGATGTCGGTGGCAGGTCGCGGTCTTCAACAACACGCTCGCAGCAGGGAACAAGCGTGATCAGGTCGAGGAGCTCCTGCGGTTCGCCGCCCTCGACCGGACGTTCGCCGCCGACTGGACCGTGCCGGCGGACGCAAAACAGGCGTGCCACCGCGCGCTGCACGACACGCTCGCGGAGGTGGTCTACATCTGGAACAAGGAGATGACGATGGGCTGCACGGCCTATTCCTGGGACAAATGGCCGTTGCTTGAGACGCTGTTTCACGAATTCCTGGCCGATTTCCCGGGCGACCCGTGGGCGCCCGAGGCCCGCCGGCAACTCGAACGGCTGCAGAGGCTGAAGGCCGGCGAGAGCCGCTCGGCGATCGACCAGGAGGCGAAGCGATGAGCGACACCTTGGAGGGCGGTTGCGCGTGCGGTGCGGTCCGCTACCGGATGGCCGGGCCGCCGATGTTCGTGCACTGCTGTCATTGCCTGGACTGCCAGCGTCAGACCGGGAGCGCGTTCGTGCTGAACGCGCTGATCGAGGCTGCGCGCGTCGAGGTGATGACGGGTGCGCCGGCGCGGTTCGAGATGCCGACCGACAGCGGGCGCCCACACGGCATCTACCGCTGCCCGAGGTGCGGCACCGCGCTCTGGAGCGAGTACGGCGGTACCGACAAGGTGCGCTTCATGCGGGTCGGCACCCTCGACGACCCGTGCGCGGTCGCGCCGTCGGTCCACATCTACACGCGGACGAAGCAGCCGTGGGTCACGCTGCCGCCGGATGTGCCCGCCTTCGAAGCGTATTACGACGCGAAGAAGGTCTGGCCGGCCGAGAGCCTGGCGCGCCGCAAGGCGCTCTTCGGCTGACGCGCTCGCTTTCGGTAGACGCCGCGGGCGATCGCAGCGAGTCGGTTGGGCGCGGCCGCGAGGGCCATCTTGTCGGCGCGCGGCAGCTGCTTGATGGCGTGTTCGATCGACAGCGCGATCCCTTTTTCGCGGCAGCGGCGCACGGCGATCACCGTCAGCGGCCCGCGGCCGCGCGTGTAGCGGGCGCCGCGGCCGGCGTCGTGCGCGGCGATCCGCGCGCCGACGTCGACGGCGATGCCGCAATAGAGCGATTCGTCGGCGCAGCGGGCGAGATAGACGCTCCAGCTCACGGCCGGTCGAGTCTAGAGAGGCCGCGCCCGCGCGCCAAGTTTCAGCGCCAGATGTTGGCCCAGACGTCCTGCTCGTTGCCGCCGTAGTACCAGGCGGCGACGGCGACGCCCGAGCCGTTGACGCCCACGACCGGATTGAAGGCGCTGTCGACGTCGAAGGGTTCGAGCGGCATGACCGACTGCAACTGCCCGCCGACGTAGTGCGCGGCCCAGATGTCGAAGACGCCGCTCGCGGCCCGCTTCCGCCAGACCACAAAGACGGCGCCGTTCCCATCGCCGCGGACCATCGGCATCGTCGCGTTCGACGTCGTGCCGTTGGCCATGTCGTCGGTCTCGGCAGCCATCGGGTTCAGCCCCCAGTTGCTGCTGCTCGCCAACGTCATGTTGACCTGCACGTTGTAGATGCTCTGCGCGTTGCCGGCGCTCCACGCGGCCGTGGCCACGCCGTTATCGTCGAGGGTGACCGAGGGCGGCGAGGTCGTATCGATGCCGGGCGCCGTGCCGGCCAGCAGCGGCGGGCCCCAGACGCCGCCCGTATAACGCTGCGACAGCAGCTGGGCAGTGCCGCTGGCCGTCAGCTGGACGTAGGTGACGATCGCGACGCCATGACTGTTGATCGCGATCGCCGGGGCGGACGAGGCGGCCGCGTTGTACATCTCGAGCGGGGCCGCCGGCATCCACCCGTTGCCGGGATTCTGCCGCACCCAGATGCTGTTCTGGCCGTTGTCGACCTGCTCCCAGACGGCGAACGTCTCGCCGGTGGGCCCCATGGCGACGGCCGGGTTCCGTTTGTTGGTGTCGTCGCCCGGCTTCATGACGTCAATCGGCCCCCAGGTGTTTGCCTTCCTGATGGTCGTGGCCGCCTGCTGGTTGCCGCTGCTTCCCGGCATCTTCTCGTTCCAGCCGACGATGACGTCACCCTGGCTGTTCACGGAGATCACCACCTCCGACGCCAGCGTGCTGGCCAGTGGCATATCGGGCATCCAGTTGAGGCCGTCCGGGGCCATGCTCCACCAGACGCCGGTGGTCGCAGCGCCCACTGCCCCGCACCAGGCGACCCAGAACTGGCCGGTGCCGTCCACGGCGACCATCGGCTGCGCGTAGGCGGCCCCGGGGGTGATGGAGATCGATGTCGCGCCGGACCACTGCTGCTGGCTGTAGCTGTAACGGTTCGCGTAGATCGCGCTGTCGTGCTCGAAGACGACGACGGCG
>DATFXS010000652.1:0-3864 GCA_035315605.1 Polyangia bacterium | reverse complement strand
CTCGCCCGTCTCGGCTTGCCCGTGGACTACGAACGTCGCTTCGATGCCCAGGCGCAGGCCGGCATCGCGGTGGACAAGAAACGGCGCGGGTCGACGATCCGTTTCGTGCTGGTCCCGACGCCCGGGGAGACCCGGTTCATGGAAATCACGCCTGCCGACATCGCCTCACACCTGGCCCGCCGTCCGGGTGCGAAGGCTTGACGCGGAAATCACCTCCGAGTACAAGCGGCAGTCACGATGTCCGGTCCGTTCCGGGAGAACATCAAGCAATTGGTCGAAAAGCTGGACGGGGGCGTGGCCGCCGTCCTGATGGGCTTCGACGGCATCAGCGTCGATTCGTACGCCAAGACCGGCTACGACGGCGCGCTGCCCGACATCCAGACGCTGGCGATGGAGTTCGCGCACCTGATCGCCCAGGCGCGGCGGACGCTGGTGTCGCTGGACGCGGGCGCGCTGGAGGAGTTCACGCTGCGCGCCGAGGCGCTGACGCTGGTCGTGCGCGTGTTGACCCAGGAATACTTCCTCGCCTGCGCGATCTTGCCGACCGGCAACGTCGGCAAGGCGAGATACCTGATGAAGGTCACCGGGCCCGCGCTGCGCGCGGATCTCTGAGATTGCGACAGCGTGAAAGCGTGAAAGGACACCCCGCTTGCCGATGAGCAAGAAGCCCAAGGCGTCTCTCAAGGTCGTGCCGGCGCCCGCGCGCCGCGGAAACGGCGGCAGCGGCAACGGCATCGACTTCGAGTCGGTGCGGGAGCTGGCGCGGATCGCCGCGGAGTTCGATCTCGCGGAGGTGGAGGCGGACGGAAGCGGGCACGTGCGCGTGCGGCGCGGGGGCGGCGGCCCGGTCGAGACGGTGCCGGCGATGTCGGGGCCGCGGGCGATCACGCTGACGCCGGCGGCGCCCGCGGCGGCGGCCGCGCCCGCGGAGGCCGCCGGGACGTTCATCAGCTCGCCGTTCGTCGGGACGTTTTATCGCGCGCCGTCGCCGGAGGCGCCGTCGTTCGTCGACGTCGGGCAGTCCGTCCGCAAGGGCCAGGTCGTCTGCATCGTCGAGGCGATGAAGCTGATGAACGAGATCGAGGCCGAGTCCGAAGGGAAGATCGAAGAGATCCTCGTGCAGAACGGTGAACACGTCGAATACGGCCAGCACCTCTTCCGCCTGTCCAAGTAATCGGTGTTCAAGAAGGTTCTCATAGCGAACCGCGGCGAAATCGCGCTGCGGGTGATCCGCGCTTGCCGCGAGATGGGCATCAAGACCGTCGCCGTGCATTCGACGGCGGACGCGGACGCTCTGCACGTCCGTTTCGCCGACGAGAAGGTCTGCATCGGCCCGCCGCCCTCGCGCCAGAGCTACCTGTCGGTGCCTGCCATCATCAGCGCCGCCGAGGTGTCGCGCGCGGACGCGGTCCACCCGGGCTACGGCTTTCTCGCCGAGAACGCCTACTTCGCCGAGGTGGTGAAGAAGTGCGGCCTGCACTGGATCGGCCCGCGCCCGGAAGTCATGAAGCTGATGGGCGACAAGGTGTCGGCGCGCGCCGCCATGGAAAAGGCGGGCGTGCCGACGCTGCCGGGCACGGGCGTGCTGGAGACCGACGAACAGGCCGAGGAGGCGGTCGAGCGGATCGGCCTGCCGGTCATCATCAAGGCGTCCGCGGGCGGGGGCGGGCGCGGTATGAAGATCGTCGAGAACAAGGCGCGCCTGTCGGCGCAGCTGGCGGCGGCGCGCAGCGAGGCGCAGGCCGGGTTCGGCAACCCGGCGGTCTACCTGGAGCGCTTCGTCGGGCGCCCGCGCCACGTCGAGGTGCAGGTGCTGGGCGACGGCAGCAAGGCGGTCGCGCTGGGCGAGCGCGAGTGCTCGATCCAGCGGCGCCACCAGAAGCTGGTCGAGGAGGCGCCGTCGGTGGCGCTGGATGACGAGCGCCGGTCGCGCCTGCTCGGGATCGCGCGCAAGGCGACGGAGAGCATCGGCTACGAGACGGTCGGCACGCACGAGTTCCTGCTCGACGAGGACAAGAACTTCTATTTCATGGAGATGAACACGCGCATCCAGGTCGAGCACACCGTCACCGAAGAGGTGTTCGGGGTCGACCTGGTCCGCGAGCAGATGCGGCTGGCGGCGGGCGAGCCGCTGAAGCTGGCGACCAACATCCGGCCGCGCGGCCACGCCATCGAGGTGCGCGTCAACGCCGAGGATCCGGTGACGTTCGCGCCGTCCCCGGGGCGCATCACGGCCCTGCACCTGCCGGGCGGTCTGGGCGTCCGCGTCGACACCCACATCTACAACCAGTACCTGGTGCCGCCGTTCTACGATTCGCTGCTGGCGAAGCTGATCGTGCACGCCGAGAACCGGCCCGCGGCGCTGGCGCGGCTAAGGCGGGCGCTGGACGAATTCGTCGTCGAGGGGATCAAGACCAACATCGATTTCTTCAAGCGGCTGACCCAGAACGCCGAATATGTGGCGGGCAAGATGGATACGCATTTGGTCGAGCGGATGTAGGATCCCGTCGAGAAGGATGTAGACTCCGGGGCGCCCCGGTGCTGATCAAGAAGGACAAGCATCTCGCCGCCGCTCAGAAGTTTCTGGAGCGGGGCCAGGAAGAGCGCGCGCTGGAAGAGTTCGCGCGCGTCGTCCAGGAAGATCCGAACGACACCCGCACCTGGCTGAAGATGGCGGAGATTCACGCCCGGCGCGGCGCGCTGGAGCAGGCCCGCGACATCTACCTGCGCACCGCCGAGATTTACGTGGAGCAGGGTTTTCAGCGCAAGGCGATGACCGTCTACAAGAGCGTCCTCAAGCTGACGCCCGGCCTGCCCCACGTGCGCGAGCGGCTGGCCGACACCTACCGGCAGCAGGGGATGGTGGCGGACGCGCTGCGCGAGCTGGAGCTTTGCGCCGACGAGCTGCAGCGGGCGGGCAAGGTCGAAGAGATGATGCCGGCGCTGCGCAAGATCGTCGGCCTGCACCCCGACAACATCGCGTCGCGCATCCGGCTGGCCGAGACGGCGTCGCAGGTCGGCAAGGTGGACGAGGCGGTGCACGAGCTGTCTCAGCTGGCGGTGCAGTTGAAGGCGCAGGGGCGCGCCGACGACTTCGTGCGCGTGGCCGAGCGCCTGCTGTTCCATCGTCCTGAGGACTTCGGCGTGGCGCGCGAGCTGGCGGCGGCCTACGTCGCGCGCCGCAACCCGCGCCTCGCGCTGGTCAAGCTGCAGGCCCCGCTGAAGGCGGCGCCGCGCGATCCCCGCAACGTCACGCTGCTGGCCGAGGCGCTGGCGCAGCTCGATCCGCCGAAGGCGGTTGCGGTCTGGCGCGAGCTGGCCGAGCTGCACGACACCGCGGGCCGGCATCAGGAACGCGACGTTGCGATGCGGGCGGCGCTGGCGCTCGATCCCACCGACGGCGAGACGCGCGAGCTGTCCGCGCGCTGGGGCGTCTCCGCCGTCAGCGCCGTCAAGGCGCGCTCGGCGCCGCCGCCGGTGCCCGTCGGGGCCACCGGCATCAGCGGCGCGCGGCCGCTGCCGCGGGCCGAGGCGTTTCCGGGCGCCGATCGGTCGGGCCCGGTGCCGGGCCTGGCAGGCGTCGGCATCTCGGGCGTCTCCAGCCTGTCGGGCCTCAACGAGGTGGGGCGCGTGCTCGCGCAGGCGGACGTGTTCGTCAAGTACGGGCTGGTCGAGCGCGCCGTCGATCACCTGCGCCGGGTCTTCGCGCTGGATCCCCACCACCGCGGCGCGCGCGAGCGGCTCGCCAGCGTGCTGACCCAGCTCGGACGCCGCAGCGAGGCGGCCGCGGAGCTGGCGACGCTGGCGTCGCAGCTGGTCGAGGAAGACGCCAACGACGCCGCCCTGGTGGCGGAACGCGCGCTG
>DATFXS010000651.1:0-2152 GCA_035315605.1 Polyangia bacterium | reverse complement strand
GGCGGGCTGGCGATCGCGACCGACCAGGCGATCGCGTGCGGCGACGTCGCGGCGCGCACGCGGCGCTCGGCCTCGCCCAGCAGGTCATCGACGCTGTCTCCCGGCGCCGGACGCAACGAGAGCGACAGCGTCGCGCGCGTCGGAACGACGTTGAACGCGATCCCGCCGTCCAGCGCCGCGACGTTCAGGTTGATGCCCGGGAACCCGGGCGGCCCCTTCGATCGAAATTCGACGCCCATGTCGTCGAGCGCGACGGCCGCGCGCGCCAGCACCGCGATCGGGTTCACCATCTCGTCGACGCGCGACGAGTGCCCACCCGTCGCCTCCAGCGTCACCGTCGCCGCGCCGATGCCGCGGTGGCGTACGCCGACCCGGCAGCTGGTCGGCTCGCAGACGATGGCGCGCTCGAGCCCGCGCGCGGCGGCGCTGTCGAGGAAGGCGCGGATGCAGCAGCCGCCGTGCTCCTCGTCGCCCGAGAACAGCACGCCGACCGGCCGCGTGACCGGGCCGGCGGCCAGCGCCTCCAGGATCGCCGCGATCGCGCCCTTGATGTCGGACGTCCCCAGCCCGTAAAGCCGATCGCCGCGCCGCACGAGCAGGTGGGGCGGCGAGGTGTACCCCTCGTTGGCGGGGACGGTGTCGACGTGGGCGTTCAGCAACACGCGCGGATCACCGCTGCCGAAGCGGGCATAGACGTAGGCGTGCTCGCCGACGACGGCCTCCTCGACCGACGCGGCGCCGAGCGCGCGCAGCTCGCCGCCCAGCCGCTGCACCAGCGGCCGTTCGTCCCCGTCGGGGTTGCGCGTGTCGAACGAGACCAGCTCGGCGAGGCGCTCGACGAGCCGGTCGGTGGTTGCCACGGACAGGGTTATACAATGTCCGCGGTCCGTGTCGCCCGCCGCCGTCGCCGCCCTCGCGTTCGTCCTCTCCCAGGCGCGCGCCGTCAACCCCAACGTCCTGCCCGCGCGGCCCCACATCGTCGCGACCCGGACCACGCAACCCCCCGTCATCGACGGCCGGCTTGATGACCCGGTCTGGGCCGCCGCCGTTCCGTCGGACGCCTTCGTCCAGCATTTCCCCGACGAGGGCGCGCCGCCCAGCGAGCGCACGTCGATGCGCGTGCTCTACGACGACCGGAACCTGTACATCGCGGTCGACGCCGAGCAGTTGAACGCGCCGATCGTCAAACGGCTGGCGCGGCGCGATTCGCAGATTCCGTCCGACGGCGTCTGGATCGACATCGACAGCCGGCGAACGGGCGTGGGTGCCTTTCACTTCGCGGTCAACGCGGCGGGCATGCTGTCCGACGGCATCCACTTCGATGACACGAACTACACCAGCGACTGGGACGCCGTCTGGGAAGCGAAGGTGGCCGATACCGACCACGGCTACTCGATCGAGTTCCGGATCCCGCTCGCCGTGCTTCGCTTCTCCGCTCTGCCCGTGCAGGACTGGGGCTTCCAGGTGCGGCGCTTCATCGACGCGCGCCAAGAGACCGACGACTGGGCGTTCTACCCGCGCAGCGCCGCCACCTACGTGCCGCTGTTCGGCCGCCTGGACGGGCTTCGTGATCTGCAGCCGCGCCATCCCGTCGAGGTGCGGCCGTTCGTGCTCGGGCGCGTCGACCACAGCGCCGCCGACGTCGACACGACGCTGAACCACGGCTGGTCGGCGGGCGGATCGGCCGGGCTGGACGCGCGGGTGCACGTCACCAACGAGCTGACGCTGGACCTGGCGCTGAACCCGGACTTCGGCCAGGTCGAGGCCGACACCGTCGTGCTGAACCTGTCGACGTACGAGACGTTCTTCCCCGAGAAGCGCCCCTTCTTCCTCGAAGGGATCGACACGTTCGCGACCCCGCGGCCCCTCCTCTACACGCGACGCATCGGGCGCCAGCCGGCGTCGCCCACGCTGGGCGTGTACCAGCAGCTGGTCGCGCAGCCGGAGCCGTCGCCGCTGTACGGCGCCGCCAAGCTGGTCGGCACGATCGGCGCGCGCACCACGGTCGGCCTGATCTCGGCGCTGACCGGCCCCAACGACATCGAGATCCTCGACATGACGACCGGTGCGCGGATGCCGGTGCGGCTGGATCCCTGGACGGCGTTCAACGTCGTTCGCGTCAAGCGCAAGCTCGCCGCCAACGCCGAGGTGG
>DATFXS010000650.1:0-4683 GCA_035315605.1 Polyangia bacterium | reverse complement strand
CGCGGGCTGGGTGTCGTTTCACTTCCCGCACTTCGTCGACCACGAGGATCTGGTGCCGCTGCGGCGGCCCGACGCGAAGCTGCCCGGCATCACCGAGGGGCCGCCCGAGCATCGGCGGCGGCGGGATGGATTTGGGCTGACCGACCCGCGCATGTCGCGGCGCGAGGTGGCCAGCGAGGCGGACTACTGCCTCTACTGCCACGAGCGCGAGAAGGATTCGTGCTCGACCGGCATGCACGACAAGTCGGGCGCCGTGAAACGGAATCCGCTGGGCGTGAAGATCAACGGCTGCCCGCTGGACGAGAAGATCGGCGAGATGCACGTCCTGCGGAAGGACGGCGAGTCGATCGGCGCGCTGGCGATGATCTGCGTCGACAACCCGATGCTGCCCGGCACCGGCCACCGGATCTGCAACGACTGCATGAAGGGGTGCGTGTTCCAGAAGCAGGAGCCGGTCAACATCCCGCAGGCGGAGACCGGCGTGCTGACCGACGTGCTCGGCATGCGCTGGGGGTTCGAGATCTACAGCCTGCTGACGCGCTGGAACCCGCTGAACCGCGCGCGGCCCGTCGCGCGCCCGTACATCGGCAAGAACGTGCTGGTGGTGGGGCTGGGGCCGGCCGGCTTCACGCTGGCGCACCACCTGGTGAACGCTGGCTTCGGCGTGGTCGGCATCGACGGCCTGAAGGTCGAGCCGCTGCCCGCGGACCTGATCGGAGCGGACGCCTGGCCGCCGCGCGCCGTCGAGCGCTGGGACGAGCTGACGACGCCGCTGGATGCGCGGCGCCTGGCCGGCTTCGGCGGCGTCGCCGAGTACGGCATCACCGTTCGCTGGGACAAGAGCTTCCTCGGGGCGCTGCACCTCAATCTGGCGCGGCGGGCCGGCTTCCGCGTCTACGGCGGCGTCCGCTTCGGCGGCACCGTCGACGCCGACGAGGCGTTCGCGATGGGGTTCGACCACGTCGCGATCGCGGCGGGCGCCGGCAAGCCGACGATCATCGACGTCAAGCACAACCTGATCCGCGGCGTGCGCAAGGCGTCGGACTTCCTGATGGCGCTGCAGCTGACCGGCGCGGCGAAGCGCGATTCGCTAGCGAGCCTGCAGGTGCGGCTGCCCGCGATCGTCATCGGCGGCGGCCTGACCGGCATCGACACCACGACCGAGGCGGCCGCCTATTACCCGGTGCAGGTCGAAAAGTTCCTGGCGCGCTGGGAGACGCTGACGGCCGAGCAGGGAGAAGACGCGCTGTTCGCCGCATATGACGCCGAGGAGGCGGAGATCGCGCGCGAGTTCCTGGCGCACGGGCGCGCCGTGCGGGCGGAGCGGGCGCGCGCCACGGCTGCCGGCGAGGCGCCGGACTTCGGCAAGCTGGTGGCGGCCTGGGGCGGCGTGTCGCTGGTGTACCGCAAGGGGATGGGCGACAGCCCCGCCTACCGGCTGAACCACGAGGAGATCATCAAGTTCTTCGAGGAGGGCGTCCGGTTCGTCGAGAAGATGGCGCCGCTCGCCTGCGTCCCCGACGAGCGCGGCGCGCTGGCCGGCGTCGAGTTCGAGACGGCGACCGGCGACAAGGTGACGCTGCCGGCGCGGACGCTGTTCGTCGCGGCCGGCACCTCACCGAACGTGACCTACGAGCGCGAGCGACCCGGATCGTTCGCCATCGATCCGAAGACGAAGGGGTTCCAGGCGTTCAAGGCCGTCCAGAGTGACGACAGCGCAGGCACGCTGCGCCTGGTGCCGGCCACCGGCGAGGAGGTCGGCTTCTTCACCAGCTACCTGCGCGACGGGCACACGGTGACTTTCTACGGCGACAACAACCCGGGCTACGCGGGCTCGGTCGTGCGGGCGATGGCGTCCGCGAAGGACGGCGCGCCCCACGTCGAGGCGCTGTTCGCGCGCGACATCGCCGGCCTCGATCCCGAGGGCCAGCCCGGGCGTGACGCCGCCTGGCGCGCGTTCACGGGCACGCTCGACGACGAGTGGCGGCCGACCGTCGCCTGGGTCGAGCGGCTGACCCCGACCATCGTCGAGGTGGTGGTGCGCGCGCCCGCCGCCGCGAAGCACTTCGAGCCCGGGCAATTCTTCCGCCTGCAGAACTTCGAGGCGCTGTCACGGACCGTGAACGGCAGCCGCCTGATGATGGAGGGGCTGGCCCTGACCGGCGCGTGGGTCGACAAGGCGAAGGGCCTGCTGTCGCTGATCGTCCTCGAGATGGGCGGCAGCTCGCGGCTCTGCGCGGGCCTCGAGAAGGGCGAGCCGGTCGTGGTGATGGGCCCGACCGGAACGCCGACGGAGATCCCCGAGGGCGGCGAGGCGGTCGCGCTGGCGGGCGGGGGCCTCGGCAATGCCGTTCTGTTCTCGATCGGCAAGGCGCTGCGCGCGCGCGGCAACCGCGTCATCTACTTCGCCGCCTACCGCAAGCGCGAGGACGTCTACAAGGTCGACGAGATCGAGGCCGCCGCCGATCAGATCGTCTGGAGCGTCGACGGCGGATCGCTGCCCGAGCCGCGCCGGCCGCAGGACCGCGCCTTCCGCGGCAACGTCGTCGAGGCGATGCGCGCCTACGCGCAGGGCGAGCTGGGCGAGGCGAAGGTGGCGCTCTCGGACTGCGCGCGCATCATCGCCATCGGCAGCGACCGGATGATGGCGGCGGTCAAGGCCGCACGCCACGGGCTTCTGGCGAAGCACTTTCGGCCGAACCACGTCGCCATCGCGTCGATCAACTCACCCATGCAGTGCATGATGAAAGAGATCTGCGCGCAGTGCCTGCAGCGGCACATCGATCCGGTCACGGGCAAGGAGACGATCGTCTTCTCCTGCTCGAACCAGGACCAGCCGCAGGACGCCGTCGACTGGAAGAACCTGGCCGACCGCCTCCGCCAGAACACCGTGCAGGAAAAGCTGACCGACCGCTGGGTCCAGCGCCTGCTCGCGAACACGACGCTGGCATGACCCGCGGAGCGGACGGCCTCATCAGGCTGCCGCCGATCGACTCGAAGGCCGTCTACCTGAATGCGTTCTGGCGCTGGGTCGAAAGGTTGGCGGCCGACGACTATCAGGGCGCGATCGATGGTCTTCACTGGCCGAAGGGAACGTCGTGGACGGCCGCGTCGCTTCGAGATCGCGTGACCACGTTCTTTGGCGGGGCCGAGCGGTGGGTCGTGGTTGTCCCCAACGATCGCCTCGTCAGGCAGATCAACGACCAAGCGAGCCACGCGCCGCGAAACAAAGACGGCTGGGCGTGGTTCATGGCACAGATTCCGCTCACGACGAAACCCGCTGATCCCAAGAACGATGCGATACCGTTGATGGGCCTTGCGACCTCTTTTTTCGTCACGCGGCTCCAAGCGCATAACGTCCTCGAATTTGAGATCTTTCACGCCTAGCGGGAGGTACAGCGCCTGCTCGCGCGCCGCTGATCGTGTTATCAATGCCTCATGAAGCGCCGGGCGCGCTGCTTCGTAGGGCTGGCGTTCATCGCGGTCACGGGGGCTGCTACGGCGGCCGTCGGCGCGGGCGGCGCCGGCAGCGCGTCCGCTAAGAGCGCGCCTCGCTACGCGTGCGTGGGCACCTCGAACGACGCCGAGCTGAAGGTGGATCTCGGCAGCGGCGAGGGCGGCGCCTGGCAGAGTGAGATCACCGTGACCGTCATGGGCGGCACCGCGGAAGTCAGCGGCAGCGTCTTCGACGTCGATCGGCTGACCGCCAAGCAGATGGAGAAGAAGCACAAGCCGCCGCGGCTGCAGCTCAAACCGAAGATGATCAGCGCGGCCCAGCGGACGGAATTGGTCGACGGGCTGGCGGCCGCCATCAGCCGCCCCGAGGAAGCGCCCGACTGCCCCGTCTCGACGGTGCAGAGCGCGAAGTTGAGCTGGAGCTGCAAGAGCGAGAGCGGCGCCACCAGCACCGCCGGCGACATGTCATTCGAAAGCGACCGCTGTCCCGATAAAGGGAAGGGGTACACACACGCGATCGGCATCGCCGATTGGGCCGTTGCCCTGTTCAAGCGCCTCGGCGCCCGCTGATCGGCGGCAAAGTCGCGTGATCCTTTTGTTGCGCCGCGGGAATGGTGCGCTGGCGTCGGCTCGCCGGCGGACCCTCGGGTTCGCCAAAGTGGCGAATGGCAAGAGGCAACCATTCAGGATCCGAGTCGCTGCGCGGGTGGCCGCTGGCTCTCCTGCTGGCATGCGCGTGCGCGATCGATAACGCCGGTCTGGGCGGCGGGGCCGGCGCAGCCGGATCCGCGGGCGGCGACGCGAATACCGCCGGGGCGGGCGGCTCGGTCGGAGGCGGACCGGGCGCTGCAGGCGTCGCCGGGACCGTCGCTGGAACGGGTGCGACAGCGGGCGGCGCAAGTGGGAGTGGGGGAGGTGGTGGCCCGGTCCCGAATGCCGGAGCCAGCGGTCAGGACGGAACAGGCGCCGGAGGGTCGGGCGGCACCGGCGGGAGCGGAGCCGGTGGAGAAGCCGGTGGCGACGGCGGGAGCGGCGGAACGGGGGCGGTCGGCGGCGACGGAGCGGGTGGCGATACCGGCGGCGTCGGTGGCGTCGGTGGGAGCGGTGGCGCTGGCGGTTTCGGCGGCGACGGCGCCGCTGGTGGCGGCGACGGCGGAATCGGCGGCGTTGGTGCGGCGGGCGCGGCCGGGACCGGCGCTGCGGGATCGGCCGGCGGTGCCGGAGGCG
>DATFXS010000649.1:0-4028 GCA_035315605.1 Polyangia bacterium | reverse complement strand
CGCGGCGCGATCGCCCCGCCGAAGCTCGCGCAGGCATCGCCGTTCTTCGTCCAGCCAGGCGGGGTCATTGAAGGTCACGGAAGCCGGAAGCCCATGCTACTCCCTAGAACGCCGATGCCGCGCGGACCTTACACCGCGCTGACGGCCTAACTGCGCGCTTCTTCGAGGGCGATCTTGGCGGCGTCGTGGTTGCCGAGGCCGCGCTCGGCCGTCGCGAGGGCCGTCAGGACGGCGGCCCGGTCCTCCGCGCCGTCGACCGCGCGCAGCAGGTGCACGCGCGCCTGGTGGTAGCGGTGCAGCTCGACGTACACCCGCCCGACCAGGAAGTTGGTCAGCGACAGGTCCGGATCGTCGGCGAGGATCCGCTCCAGCAGGCCGACCGCCTTGTCGATCTTGCCGCCGCGCTGGGCGATCTCCGCCAGCCGCGCGATCGGCAGCGCGAACGCCGGATTCTGCAGGGCGGCCTCCTCGAACAGCCGGCAGGCGTCGTCGATGCGGCCCGCCCCCTCCGCCAGCGTCCCCAGGCGCTCCTGCGGGGCCCCGAACGCCGGCGCGATCCGGCGCGCCCGCTCGAACGACTCCGCCGCGTCGGCAGCGTCGCCGACCTCCAGCAGGCGAACCCCGCGCAGGTACGCCGCGTGGCACGACAGCGGATTCAACGCCTCCGCGCGCGACAGCGCCTCGATGGCGGCGGCGGGCGCCTCGACGGTCCCGAGCAGCAGCGGCGGCAGGTGGCTGCGCGGCGCCAGCCGCGACGCGGCCATGAACGCGCGGCGCGCCTCCGCGAGCTCGCCCGCCTGCTTCTGCCGCAGGCCGTCCTCCAGCAGCCGCTCGACCTCGCCGGCGCCCAGCATGGTGTAGCGCGACTCCGGGAAGGTCATCGCCGCATGCCGTTCATCGCGCAGCTCGGGCGGCGGAAATTCCTGGCGCCGCCGGCCCTTGATCTCGAACCCCATCTGCGCGGCGACGGCCAGGTAGAAGCCGAGGCGGTCCTTCGCGTGCCGCCGCTCGTTTCGCTCGCTGGCGGCGTAGCGCGCCGCGCGCGCCGGGATCGCCGCCCGCACCTCTCCCTCGGCGAGGGCACGTTCGAGGACGGTCTCCAGTTCCGCCGCGTCGGCGAACAGGTAACCGGTCTCGCCCGCCCGGCAGACGTCCCGGTAGGGCTCGAGGTCCGCGCAGACCGCCAGCACGCCGTGCGCGGCATACTCCATGAAGCGCGTGTCGCCGAGGCAGCGGTTGTACGCCGTCGGCGCGAGCGGCGCGATCCCGATGTCGACGCTCTCGAGGAAGCGGTAGTAGCTGGCCAGCGATCCCCACGGCGTGAACTTCGTCCGTCCCGCCGGAAGCAGATCCAGCAGCGACCGGACGGTCGCGTCGCTCATGATCGCCAGCTCGACCTCGGGGTGGCGTTCCAGCACGCCCGCCAGCGCCGGGATGACCGCCCGCAGATCCTCGCGGTGCGCGCGCGTGCCGCCCCAGCCGATGACGACCCGATCGGGGCGCCGCGCCGGCGTCGGAGGCGGCGCGTCCCACAGCTGATTGGGGAACACCGCCCGCCGCGGGTTCAGCGCGGCGCAGTGGGCGTCGAGGGCGGCCGTCGGCACCTGCAAGCAGTCGGCCTGCCGCGCCAGCAGCGGCCGCAGGCTGCGCTGGACCAGATCCGGCGATCGGGTCGCGGTGGAGACACCCGGCGGGGCGGCGAACAGGTGGCGGGTGATCTCGAAGACCGAAAGCTTGCGGAGTTTGCGGCGCGCTGCGACGATCGGCAGCAGATCCGGGTCGGCGACGTCGTGAATCACCAGGACGTCGGCGTTCAGCAGCACGCGCGAATCGAACAGCGCCGGTGAAAGAATCGATCCGCTGACGACGGCGACGTCGGGAAGCTCACCGAGCGCGCGGCAGGGCTGGCGGGTGCGATAGACGGCGGCGCCTTCGTCGATCGCTTCGGCGGGCCCGATGTGGGCGATCAGCAGTCCGGGACGATCGCCGACGGGCGCGGACGACGAAGGGGTCGACGGGGGCGGGCTCACGACGGTCGTCGGTTCTGGAAGTCGCGGGTGTGGCGCGCGTCGATGGCGCGCTCGCTGGGCGGGATCGCGGCCGCGAAGCGGGCCTCCTCGGCGCGGAAGTCTTCGCTGAACAGGGTGGTCATCAGCGCGCCGGCCTCCGCGGCGCCGCCCACGACGTGCGGCGCCAGCGCCGCTCCGAACTCCGCCGCGGTCTGATAGCGCTTGGTCGGGTCGATCTCCAGCGCCTTGCGCACGATCTCCGCGCAGGGAGCGGGCAGGGCGGCGATGCGAGCCAGCTCTTCGAGGCCCGGACCGGTGGCCGCCTTCACCAGCAGGTCGTAGGTGGTCTGCCCCTTGTAGAGGATGTCCCCCGTCAGGCAATAGAACATCACCAGCCCGAGCGAGAACAGGTCGGCGCGCCCGTCGATGGCGATGCCGCGGGCCTGCTCCGGCGACATGAAGCTGACGTTCCCCTTGACCACGCCGTGCTGGGTCTTGGTGACGCGCCCCTCGGCCTTGACGATGCCGAAGTCGAACAGCTTCACCTCGCCGCGCGCCGACACCAGGATGTTGCTGGGCGACACGTCGCGGTGGACGATGCCCAGCGGCCGGCTGCCTTCGCCCAGCTTCGTGTGCGCGTATTCGAGCGCGCGCAATGTCTCGGCCGCCGCGTAGACCGTCGTGGTCGGCGGCAGGGCGCGCTGCAGCTTCTCGATCGATCGCGCCGCCAGCCGGCCGAGATCGCGCCCGAGGATGTATTCCTGCGCGAGGAAGTACTCGTCACCGACCTTGCCGAAGTCGAACACGGGGATGATGTTCGAGTGCACCAGCGTCGACCCGAGGTTCGCCTCGTCGACGAACTGCGCGACGACCGCCGCGTCGCGCGCCAGCTCGGCCCGGAGGCGCTTGACGACGAACGTGCGCCGGAAACCCTCCGCGCCGAACGTGACCGCCGTGTAGACCTGCGCCATGCCGCCCTCGCCGAGCAGATCGACCAGCCGGTAGCGGCCGAAGGTGACGGCGCCGACGCCGGCGGTGGTGCCGCGCCCGCGGGCGTCCGCCTGGTGCATCTCGGTCGCCGCCAGCTCTTCACCCGTCCGCGGCGTCCGTTGCGATCCCGTGCCCGGCGGCGCTCCCAGCTTGGGCCGACTGCGAAACGCACCGCCCACGGCGCGCGGGTCGACCTCTTCGGAGGCCATCTCGGCGCCCGCGTCAATCGCCCCGGCGACCGGTTTACCCCGCAGGCCGAAAAAGAGGGCGATGATCGCGACCAGCGACGCGGCCACCCACAGCGCCGTCTTCTGCGCGGCCGCTGCGCTCTCCGCGTCGTGCGCGGCCGCCGCGCCGCTCGCGTAGGTCCAGAGCCACAGCCCCGGCACCAGCTGGCTGCTGGCCGCCGCCCAGGTGCCGTCCTTGCTCTCGTAGATCGGCCCGCGCGTCTCCGATCCGACGGCGGCGCGCAAGAGCTCGCGTTCCGGCTCCGGGCCCGCTTCGATGACGGCGCGCTGCCCGTCGGACAGCAGCACGCCCCCGCGCGCCTTCTCCGCCAGCTTGCGGACGGCCGCGTCGTCGATCGGCCGCGCCAGCACCAGCACGGCCGGGATCGGCCGGCCCGGCAGCTCCACGCCCGCCGCCGCGGCCGCGTACGGCCAGCCCTTGCCCATCACCAGCTCGGCCACCGCCTCCTTGCGCTCGCGCGCCTCGCGGATGATCAGGTCCGAGGCGAACTCCGCTGTCTTCATCCCCTCGATGACGTCCAGCTTGTCGCCCTCGAAGGCCACCGCATAGACGCGGAACGCGTTGCGGTACGGCTCCCACCATTCCTCGGTGCGGAAGAGGTCCTGCAGCGTCGCGGCGTCGGCGTTGCCGCGCAGTGCGGCGACCAGCCGTGGATTCGCCGCCGCGTTCTGCGCCTCCAACTTCAGCTCGCGCACGTGCGTCGTCAGGGCGTCCGCGGCGCGCATCCCCGCCGTCTCGGCCCCGCGCGCGGCCTCGCGCTTCACGGTCAGCGCGCGGTTC
>DATFXS010000648.1:0-3861 GCA_035315605.1 Polyangia bacterium | reverse complement strand
CGCCTTATGGGCCCACTCGCCGACGCCTTGATTCATGTACGGAACGGGCTTCAGGTGAACGTCGGTGAAGCCGGCGGCGGCGATGGCCCGGAGCGACTTGGCGCAGTCGGCCGTCGAGGGAAGCTCCGTCGGATCCTTCTTCTTGGCCACCTCCGCCGGCGACGCAGCCGCGGCACCGGTCGGCCGCGGGCCGTTGCGGTCGACTCGATCGAGCAGGTCGAACAGGCCATCGAGGTCGGCGTGCAGCCGGGTTTGACCCTCGGTGACCGACAGCCCGGCGGGCATCTCCGCCGTGAAGGTCTCGCCGCCGCCGGCCACTGACCCTGACGATGAATCCAGTGTGATTCGTCCCATGCCGACGTATCGGCCCGAGACCGGAACGGTTGCGCGTCCGATCGATCAAAATCGATTTACGGCAGCAAAAGGAAGCTGCTCGTGACCGTGGCCGCGCTGCCGGTGCCGCAGGTGCCGCCGAACGCCTTCGCCTGGGCGGTGATCGCCATGGCCGGATTGCCGTTCGCCGCCAGCGCCAGCGACGGGCCGACGTACATCCCCCACGACGCGGAGGTGCAACCGGCCGGGACCGTCGGCGTGAAACCTCCATTCAATGTGGAGGTACCGACGCTCGCCGTCAGCTGCCACGTCCCGGCGGCGCCCGTGCAGTCGCCCGAACAGCGCGCCAGCGACGACGCCGTGCCGCCCAGGATGGCGATCGTGGGATGCGCGCCGCTGTCCAGCGCCAGCCCGAATCCGACGTCCCCGGCGCCAGGTGGTATCCCGAGCAGCAGCGGCGGCTTCCAGCTGGCCGGCGCCCGGCAGTTCGATTCGCAGACCAGATAGCCGAACACGTTCTCGACCGCCGCCGTGCTGGGATCATCCCCATAGAACACGATGCGCGTGCCGCCCGTGCTGGTGCGCGCGATCGCCTCGCGGAGCTGACCGTGCACCTGCCACAGCCCGTCCACCTGGGCCCAGCTCGCGATCGCCGAGCAGTCGCCGCTGCAATCGAGCCACAGCAGCGACTCGTCGTTCTGGATCCCGTGGCGCGCGACGATCTGCAGGCTCTGATCCGACGCGAACGCGGCCGCCTCCGGGTAGACGTAGACGTCCGCCAGCGTCACGCGCGTCCAGGACGCCCCCTGCGCGCAGCTCGCGGGACAGAACCAGGCGTACATCCCGAAGCCGTCCTCGTACACGAACGCGGCGGCGCCGCCCGGCGAGACGGCGAACGGCATCGACGGACGCGGCACCGGGTTCGCGCCGGGATCGCCCATCGTCAGGCGCACGTCGCTCCAGTTGGCGACCTGGTCGCAGCCCGTATCGCACTGGAGGTAGTGGAATCCCGGCGCGCTCCCCAGATCGGAGGCGTACGCGATGCGCGGCCGCCCGTTGGCGGTCAGCGCGATCGTCGGCACGTACGAGGTGCTGCTTTCGAGCGGCAGCGCGAGGAAGGTCCACGACGCCGCCTGGCTGCACTGTGACGCGCAGCGCGCGTAGACGACGACGTAGTTCCCCTGCACGATCGCCGCGGCGGCGACGTGGATCGTGCCGCTCGAATCGATCGCGATCGTCGTCCCGGCCGCGTTGTCGATCAGGTCCACCAGGCCGCCGCCCGACGACGAGCCTCCCGTGCCCGCCCCGCCGCCGGTTCCACCCGTGCCTGCCGACGAGCCGCCCGAACCCGAGACGGCGCTGCCGCCCGAACCGCCCGGCGAGGAGCCGCCGGCACCGGCCGACGTCCCCGCGGCGCCGCCCGCCGATGTTCCGGCGCCGCCGCCCGAGCCCCCGCGACCGACGCCCGCTCCGCCGCTCCCACCCGTTCCGCCGTGGCCGGCCGCCGTGCCTCCCCCGCGACCGCCCACGGACGGAATGCCGCCACCCCCACCCCCGCAACCAACCACCAGCAACGCAGCCACCACGAAGCGGATCGATTGTCGCGAGCTCATCTGCGCGGCCTGCATCTTCTCACAGGCCCGCTCGCGGCGCGCGCAACCGGGCGCGTAACTCGTCGGCGGCGAAGTCGGCGAACGCCGAGGCCAGACGATTGGGAACGCCGGGCAGCTGCACGATCTGGATCGGCACCGGCGGCGGCGCGAACGCCTCCAGGACCAGTCGCAACTTCCGGCCGGCCACCGCGCGCGCGATCTGATACGAGAGCACGCGGGCGATCCCGAGGCCTGCGATCGCGGCGTCGATCCCCGCCTGCGCGGTGTTGACGATCAGGCGCGGCCGCAGCGCGACACCGCGCTCGCGCCCAGCAGCCGCCGGAAACGACCAGTGATCGGTGATCGGGCTGCCCGCGTCGAAGCTGATGCAGGTGTGGCGCGCCAGCGCCGCGGGCGTCCGTGGAACACCGGCGCGCGCCAGGTAGGCGGGGCTGGCGCAGACGACCCAGCGCACCTGACCGACGTGGCGGGCGCGCAGCGACGAATCGGCCAGCGAAGCGATTCGCACGGCCAGGTCGACGCCCTCCTCGGCCAGCGAAACCACGCGATCGACCAGCAGCAGCCGGGCGTCCACCGCCGGGTGGCGCTCGAGGAACGCGCAGACCAGCGGCGCGACGTGCAGCTGGCCGAACAGCACCGGCGCCGTCACGGACAGCCGCCCGGTCAGCGGCGCGCGCGCGTCAGGCGCCGACTCCAGCGCGTCCAGATCGGCGAGCACGCGGCGGCCGCGGTCCAGGTAGCGCTCGCCCTCGCCCGTCAGCGACACCGAACGGGTCGTGCGGTTGAGCAACCGCGCCCCCAGCCGGCCCTCCAGCGCGGCGACGGCGCGGGTGATCGCCTGCGGCGAACGCCGCAGCGCCCGGGCGGCCTCGACGAAGCTGCGCCGGCCGGCCACGGCCACGAACGCCCGCCACTCCTCGGTCCGGTCCATTATTCCTTAATCTGGAACAGTGTACTCCAGCTTCGTCAATTGTTCCGACCGCGATCCGGGCCCAGTGTTGTCGGCGAAGGGAGGATCGTCATGAAGTTCAACACCACGACCGTCGAGGGACTGGACATCTTCTATCGCGAGGCCGGGGACCCGCGCGCGCCCAAGCTGGTTCTGCTGCACGGTTACCCGTCGTCGTCTCACCAGTACCGCAACCTGATCCCGGCGCTCGCCGAGCGCTTTCACGTCATCGCGCCGGACTATCCGGGCTTCGGACAGTCCGCCGCGCCGGACCCGCGCGAGTTCCCGTACACGTTCGACCGGCTGTCCGAGGTCATGGAGGCGTTCCTGGCCAAGGTCGGGTTCACGCGCTTCGGGCTCTATGTGCAGGATTACGGCGGCCCGGTCGGCTTCCGGATCATCACCCGCCGGCCCGAATGGCTGGACTGGCTGATCGTCCAGAACAGCAACGCCTACGAGGTCGGCTTCACCGCCGCCTGGGACGGCCTGCGGAACGCCTACTGGAAGCAGCGCACGCCCGAGGTGGAGAAGCAGCTGGAGTCGTTCATGGACCCGGCCACCGTCAAGCAGATCTACCTCCACGGTCACAAGCGGCCGGAGCTGATCAGCCCCGACAACTGGGTCGTGGACGCCGCGTTGCTGGCGCGACCGAATCAGCGGCACATCCAGCTCGACCTCTTCTACGACTACCGCACCAACGTCCCGCGCTACGGCGAGTGGCAGGCCTTCCTGAAGAAGCGTCAACCGAAGACGATCATCTTCTGGGGGCAGGACGACCTCTTCTTCACGCGTGAGGGCGGCGAGGCCTACCTGCGCGATCTGCCGCGCGCCGAGATGCACCGCCTCGACTCCGGTCACTTCGCGACCGAAGACTGCGGGCCCGCCATCGCCGAGAAGATGATCGCCTTCTACGCCCGGGAGGTGGGCTGATCACAACCCGCAGCGGACGAGCGACGCCGGCGGCGA
>DATFXS010000647.1:0-2333 GCA_035315605.1 Polyangia bacterium | reverse complement strand
AAAGACCCGACGTCCGCGTCGTCCACTTCGGCCTCTACCCGGGCGTACCGCTGGCGGACGTCCCGGAGGAGGTGCGCGCCGGGACCACGGCGGGCGAGGAGCGCCTGACGAAGCGTTTCGGCGATCGCGCGTGGTGGGAGTTCTACGAGGACGAGACGCCCGTCGTGTTCGGTCACGCCGTGATCGGCCCCGAGCCGCTGGTCGTGCGCGAGCGCGTCTTCGGCATCGACACGGGCGCCTGCCACGGCATGCGCCTGACCGGCCTCGTCCTGCCCGATCGCCGCCTGGTGTCGGTGCCGGCGCGCGAGGATTACTGGGCGCGCGTGCGTCAGCAGTGGCAGGGCGCCGTCCGACGCGCGCTGCCATGGTCGACGATGACCTTCGAGCAGATCGACAAGAAGCTCCGCGGGCTCGCCGACGGCGAGCTGGCAGGCCAGGGCCTGGCCGAGGTCGCGACCTGGGCCGCGGGCCTGCGGGCCGCCATTCCGGATCTGCGCGCGCGGCTGGACGCCGAGGTAGCCCGGCTGGTCGAGGCATCGGGCGCCGACTTCGGCCGCGCCGCCGCGGCTCACCCCGCCGCGTCGTGGCTGCAGCGGCGGCGGGCGGGACGTCTGTCCGACCAGCATCTGGGCTGCGGATCGCCCGCGCAGCTGACGGCACTGGCCAGGGCTCTCGGCGTTACCCTGCCGCCCCACCCGGGCTAGCGCGGCAAATGGGCCTCAGACCTCAGGCCCGAGGCCCTTCCCGTAGTGTTAAGCTACTTTACGAATCTCATGAAGGCCTAGCCTAACGGAGACATTAAATGGCCATGAGCCCCAGTCTGTTTGGACGCGCGACGCTGGCCGGTGCCCTGGCGATCCTCCTGGCGCCGGCGGCGGCCCAGGCCGCCGAGTGGTACGTCTCGCCGAGCGGGAGCGATTCGGCGGCCGGCAGCAGCGCCGCGCCGTTCGCGACCCTGTCGAAGGCGAACAGCTCCGCCGCGGCAGGCGACACGATCTGGGTGCACGGGGGGACCTACTACATCACGTCGCAGCTGAACCTGTCGAAGAGCGGCACCTCGGACACGAACCGCACGAAGATCTGGGCGGTCGCGGGTGAGACGCCGGTGCTCGACATCTCGAGATACAACACCACCAATACGGCCGCCGACGTGCCGGCGGTGCTGGTGACGGGGAGCTGGATGCACCTGCGCGGCCTCGAGATCGGCAACGCCAAGGTGGGCGCCAGCGGCGACCATTCGTACTCGCTGCTGCGCACCAAGAACGCCAGCAACAACACCTTCGAGCTCCTCAACCTCCACGGCGGGTTCGGGCCCGGGCTGTTCGTCGACACCGGCAACGGCGGCAACCTGATCCTCAACTGCGATTCGTGGAACAACTACGACGTGAACGGCAGCCAGGGCGACGGCCAGAACGGCGACGGCTTCGGCGTCCACTACCAGACCAGCGGACCGAGCACGGTGATCCGCGGCTGCCGGGCGTGGAACAACTCGGACGACGGCTACGACTTCATCTCGCAGGAGGTCCCGGTCACCATCGAGGGGAGCTTCGCCACCGGGATGGGCCGCGGCTCGGGCGGCAACGGCAACGGGTTCAAGATCGGCAGCAGCCAGACGGGCGTCCGGCACATCGTCCAGAACAACGTGGCCTGGAAGAACAAGGCGTCGGGCTTCTACGCGAACCATTCGACGGGCGGCAACACCTGGTACAACAACACGTCCTACATGAACGGCACGCAGTACAACATGCTCGCCAGCAGCTTCGATTCATCGGGAAATGTGACGGGCACGATCACGCTCACGGGCAGCAAGGTCCACATCATGCGGAACAACGTGGGCTTCCCGAACAAGAACGCCAACATGACGGGCGTCGATACGATGTTCAACACCTGGGACCTGAACATCACCGAGGCGACCACCGATTTCGCGAGCACGTCCGACACCGGCTGCACGGGACCGCGCGAGGCGGACGGCAGCATGCCGGCCGCGTGCACCTTCATGCATCTCAAGGCCGGCAGCCCGCTCATCGACAAGGGGACCAATGTCCAGCTGCCGTACGTCGGCAACGCGCCCGATCTCGGCGCGTTCGAGTACGGCGCGACGACGACCGGGACCGGCGGCTCGACGGGCGCGGGCGGCACGACCGGCGCGGGCGGGACCGGCGGCAGCACCGGTACCGGTGGCGGCGCGGCGGGACGCGGCGGCGCGGGCGGGACCGCCGCCGGCGGTCGCGGCGGCGCGGGCGGAACCGCCGGCGCAGGCGGCAGCGCGAGTACGGGTCGCGGCGGCGCGGCCGGCACCGGCACGGGCGGAACCAGCGTGGGCGGCGCGGCGG
>DATFXS010000646.1:0-16807 GCA_035315605.1 Polyangia bacterium | reverse complement strand
GGGCGGCGGCAGCGTGCCCACCGCGCTGCCCCCCGTGCCTGCCGCGCCGGTCGTCCCGCCCCGCCCCCCGGTGCCGGCGGCGTTCGTGCCGCCCGTTCCCGCGCCCGCGGTCCCCGCGCCGCCACGGCCTGCCGCGGCTCCGGCGGCGCCGCCACTTCCTGCCGTCGTCCCGCCGCTGCCCCCGGCGGCACCCGCTTGCCCGGCCATCCCGCCCGCGCCCGAGCCACCATTGCCCGAACCACCGGTGCCCGGCGTCGCGCCGCCCCCGCTACCGCACCCCAGGCCCGCCATGGAAAGAACGGCGGCGCCCACGAGGGCGGCCAACCGCGGGGGCCGCGGAAAGCGAATCGAACAATCGAGCACGTGTGACCTCCGGTGCAAGGCTACGTAGGTTAACAACGTTAACCTATTACACCGCGGAAGTCGCCGACGAAGAAGCGGAGCGTGCGGCTCAGCCGAAGCGGCCGGTGATGTATCTTTCGGTCCGCTCGTCGCGCGGGTTGGAGAAGATCTTGGTCGTGTAGTCGAACTCGACCAGCCGGCCGGTCCGCCGGCCGAACTGTTCGTCGACCTCGGTCGTGAAGAACGCCGTGCGATCGCTGACGCGCGTCGCCTGCTGCATGTTGTGCGTGACGATGATGATGGTGAAGCGGCTCCGCAGCTCGCGCATCAATTCTTCGATGCGCGCGGTCGCCACCGGATCGAGGGCGCTGCACGGCTCGTCCATCAGCACGACCTCGGGATCGACCGCGATCGTCCGGGCGATGCAGAGCCGCTGCTGCTGGCCGCCTGACAGGCCGAGGGCGGACGACCGGAGGCGGTCTTTGACCTCGTCCCACAGCGCCGCGCTGCGCAGCGATCTCTCGACGACCGCGTCCAGCTCTGCCCGGCCGCGAACCCCGTTCCCGCGCGGGCCGAACGCCACGTTGTCGTAGACGCTCTTGGGGAACGGGTTCGGCCTCTGGAACACCATGCCGATCCGGCGGCGGACCTCGGTGGCCGAGACGGCCGGGTCATAGAGGTCTGCGGTTCGATAGCGCAGGCGGCCCCCGACCCGCGCGCCCGGCGTCACGTCGTGCATCCGGTTGAAGCAACGGAGGACCGTGGTCTTTCCGCAGCCCGACGGGCCGATGAAGGCCGTGATCTCGTTGTTGAAGATGTCCATGGTGACGCCGCCGACGGCGCGGAAGGCGCCGTAGTGAACCTCGAGCCCATCGAGCTGGAACACCACCGTCGTATCGGGGCGGACGCCGGTCGCCGCGTCGCTGTCGAAGGTGGGCGCGGGCGGAGGCGGCAGGCGGATGCCTGGCTGACCTGGGGAGCCCCGCTTCCAATCCTCGCTGGCCATCGATGATCACCTCGCGCGGGCGAACCGCGCGGTCACCAGCCGCGCGATCAGTGTGATGACGAAGGTCAGCAACACCAGCGTCAGCGCCGCGCCCCAGGCGCGGTCCTGGGCGGCGACGAAAGACGATGTCGCGTTGCTGAAGATCTGGATCGACAGCGCGGTGTTCGCCTGGCGAAACAGGTTGGGGTTGTAGGCCGTCGCCGCGCCGATCGAGAACAGCAACGGGGCGGTCTCGCCGGCGGCGCGCGCCACCGCGAGCAGCGATCCCGAGACGATGCCCGGCAGCGCGGCCGGCAGCACCACCGTCAAGATCGTCCGGCTCTTCGAGGTGCCGAGCGCGTAGGAAGCCTCGCGCAGATGATTGGGCACCAGCCGGAGCATCTGTTCGCTGGCGCCGATCACGACCGGCAGCATCAAGCACGCCAGCGCCAGCGCGGCCCCGAACGCCGAGTAGCCGAACCGCAGCGTCCAGGTGAGGTAGACGAACAGCCCCATCACGATCGATGGAACGCCAGTCATGACGGTGGCCATGAACCGGACCAGTCGCGCGAAGCGCTTCTTGCCGCCGTACTCGTGCAGGTAGACCGCGCCCAGCACGCCCAGCGGGACCGCGATCGCGGTGGCGGCCCCGGTCGACAGCAACGTGCCGAAGATCGCGGGCCCCATCCCGGGCCCCGGCCGGCGGGCGACGACCGGGATCGCTTTGACGAAAAAAGCCGGGAAGCCCGCCAGCACGACGCGAAGGCCCCGGGAGAAGACCGCCACCGCCACCGCGACGAGCGGCAGCGCGACCGCGACCACCGACGCGATCAGGAGCCCGGTCATGATCGCGCTCTTGACCGACCGCCAGCTGCGTCTGGCGGCCAGATCGGCCGGCGTGACGATCCCCGCGTTCAGGGCGCCGGCGGTCACGTCCCCTGCCCCCGCTTCACCGAACGCTGGACGATGGCGGTCGCGATCAGGTTGACGACGATGGTGATCGCGAACAGCGTCACCGCCAGCGCGATCAGCGCGGATTTGTGCAGCTCCTGCGCCTCACCCCATTCGTTGGCGATCACGGCCGGCATCGAATTGCCCGGCGCGAATGGATCCAGCGTGATCTGGCCGAGCGCAGACCCGATCACCAGCGCGGCCGCGATCGTCTCGCCCATGGCGCGGCCGAGGCCCAACATGATCGCACCGACCAGGCCGCCCTTGCTGTGGGGGAGAACCGTGGCGGCGATCATTTCCCAGCGCGTCGCCCCCATCGCCAGCGCGCCCTCCTTGTCGCCCGCGGGCGTCGTGTCGATCACCTCACGCGACAGCGACGTGATGATCGGGACGATCATGATCGCCAGGATGATCCCGGCGGTCAGGAACGAGCGCCCCAGATTGAAAAGGGGCGACAGCACCAGCACGCCCCACAGGCCGAACACCACCGACGGAACGCCGGCCAGCAGATCGACCAGGTGGACCAGCGGCCGGGCCAGCCAGGGCGGGGCCACCTCGGTCATGAACAGCGCCATGCCCAGGCTGATCGGCACGGCGAGCACGACCGCGATCGCCGCCGTGAAGGCGGTGCCCCAGATGAAGGCCAGCGCGCCGAACAGGTCGTCGGGCGGCGACCAGCGGCTGGTCGTGAAGAACCCGAGCCCCATCTGGTGGAACACCGGCAGCGCGCGCTGGGTGACGGTGATCGCGATCAGCCCCAGGATCAGCACGACCAGCGCCGCCGCGCCCGCGCTGATCCAGCCGAACGCGCGATCGCCCGTCGCGCGTCTGCCTGCGAGATCGATCATGGCGTCAGGCTGGCGTGGGCCGCGACCTTGATCCTGTCGACCTGCTTGAGCGCCTTCTCCTGCAGGCCCCTGGGCAGCGGCGCGTAATCGATCTCGGTCAGCAGCGCCTGACCGTCCTTGAGCAAGTAACCGAGATAGTCCTTCAGGGCCTGGCCCTTGGCCTGGTCGACCTGCCGCGCGTAGACGATGACCCAGGTCTGCGCGGTGATCGGATAGGCCTTGTCGCCCTTCGCGTCGAGCGCGCTGAAGAGCAGGTTGTCCTTGACCTGGATCCCTTCGCCCGCGGCAGACGCGGACGCGGCGGTCGGCTCGACGAACTTCCCGCCGCGATTCTTCACCATCGCGTACTTGAGACCGGAGGCCTTCGCATCCGAGAGGTCCACGTACGCGATCGCGCCCTTTGTCGACTTGACGATCTGGGCGACGCCCGCGCTCCCCTGTCCCGCCTGCGTGTCGCTGGGCCACTCGACGGTCGAACCGCTCTTGAGCTTCCAGTCCTTCTTGGCCGCGCCAGCGAGGTACTCGGTGAAATTCTGGGTCGTGCCCGAGCCGTCGGCGCGGCGCGCGACGATGATGGCGGCGTCCGGCAGCTTGACGCCCGGGTTGTCGGCGACGATGACAGGATCGTTCCACTTCTTGATCTCGCGCTGAAAGATCTTGGCGAGCGTGGGCGCGGAGAGCTGCAGCTTGTCGACGCCGCCCAGGTTGTAGGCGACGGCGATCGGTGACAGCAGGATCGGGAAGTAGAGGATGGGCCCGCCCTTGGCCTTGGCAGCGTCCCCTTCCTTGAAGGGCGAATCGGATCCGGCGAAGTCGACCACCATGTCGGCCAGATCCTGGCGGCCCTTGCCGCTGCCGCCGCCGGCATAGTTGATCGTGATGTCCTTGTGCGACTTCATGAACTGCTCGATGGCCGCTTCTTGAAAGGGCTTCGAGAGCGTGGAGCCGCTGCCGTTGAGCGTGATGCCGGCAGCCCCGTGGGCGACGGCGGTGATCGCCAACCCGAGGACGGCGACGATGCCCGCCAAATGAATTTTGCGCATGGCTTCGATCTCCTGAGAGTGGTTGTTCGGCTTCAGTTCGTCGGACTTGGGAACTTGTGTCGCACCTCGGCGGCGGACACCATGAAGATGACCTCCTCGGCCAGGTTCTTGACGTGGTCGCCGATCCGTTCGAGGTAGCGACTGACCGAGGTCAGCGGCAGCACCCGGGTCACGGTGGCGGCGTCGGCGGCGACGTGGGCGATCAGCAGCGCGTGCATGCTGGCGTTCAGGCGGTCGATCTCCAGGTCCGCCTTGATCACCGCGTAGGCCTGCTCGATGTTCCTCTCCACGAAGCTCTGGATCGCGAGGTGGAGGTTCCTCTGAACCAGCGTCGCCAGGTGGGTGAGATCCCCGCGCCACTCGAGGGGAGACAGGCGGTTGAGCTCGAGGGCGCGCTGCGCGATGTTCGTCGCGAGATCGCCGATCCGTTCGACGTCGATCACGAACTTGAGGGCCATGGTGACGAAGCGCAGGTCCGACGCGACCGGCTGGCGTGTCATCAGGATCTCCATCGCGAGCCGGTCGATTTCGTTTTCGTCGCTGTCGATCCGCCGATCGCCGGCGATGACCTGGCGCGCGAGCTCATCGTCCTGAGTGGTCAGCGCCTCCATGGCGAGCGCGATCTGCTCCGCCGCGCGCTCGGCCATGACCGATAGCCGCTCGCGAAGCTGCTTGAGCTCCCGCGCGAATTCGCGATCGGTCGGTTCGATCATCGAGGATCGAACGTAGGAATGCCGGCCCGCCCGTGCGCCAGAAACCGTCACGGCAGTCGGCCCTGTCAACAGATTGTCACGCAGCCCCCTAAGAATCGTCGGGGTCCCGACGGGATCGGCCCCGATGTCTGGCTATTTGATCGGGCCGATGTTGCCGATCGTCAGCGTGCTGCGAACGATCAAGACCGTGAGGAGCGCATCGACAGCGACGCCCACGACGACCCCGGCGGTCCGGCCGGACGCGGGGCGGCGCCAGGCCCCGACCGTGGAGATGTCACCCAACGGCACGGTAGCGGGCGGCCCGAGCGACGCCTGGCTCAGCACGAGCACGGCCTCCGCGCCGCGTGCGCCCGACGCCGAGGTCGGAGCGGACGGCGCTCCACTTGTTGCGGCCGGTAGCCGCACGCCCACGATCGTCCCCTCCTTCTCCGAGCCGTCGCGGCACCGCACGCGGACGCGTTCGTCCGGCGCCAGGCCTCGCACCGGGTCGTCCGGATCGCCCGCGTGGTCCTCGAAGTGGCCCCGCTGGTTGTCCGCCCTCGAGCCGACGGCGTAACCCATGGCCGTGAAGCATCCGGAGAGCGCGGTCACGACGGCAAGCGCGCCCGCGCCGAGCGCCCTCGAAATGATCGTCCGTCCATGGCCCGGCCTCACGAGCATCATGGTGTCTCACCGACGAGGGCGACGGGGGACCACATATGGCCGTCGTAATGCAAGACAGTGTGGTTCGCACCCACGGCCCAGACGTCACTGGCGCTGCTGCCCCAGACGTTGAAGAGATCGGCATTCGATGGGCTGTCGGCGGCCGACCAATTGAGGCCGTCCGAGGAGTGGACGATGCTGCCGCCCTGACCGACCGCCCAGATGTCGTTCGGCCCGCTTCCCCACACACCGAGAAGCACTCCACTGGTCGGGTTGGGGCTGGCGGTCCAGTTCATCCCGTCGTAGTGGACGATCGAGGTGCCGACCGCCCAGAGGTTCGGCGCGCTTCCCCACACGCGGTTCAGGCTCACGTTCGCTGGACTCGTGACGGGGGACCAGTTGCTGCCGTCATAGTGGAGGATGATGTCCCCGACCGCCCAGATGTCGTTCGGCGCGCTTCCCCAGAAGCCGTAGATCGCCTTGGCGCTGCTGAATTCCTGCGACCACGCCGACCCGTTCCAGCGATAAAGGGTACCGGGGTATGCGGCGATCCAGACGTCGTCGGTGGGGTCGCTGATCCAGACGTTGTTCAAGCTGGCGTCGGTCGGAGGATCAGTCGACAGCCAGTTCGATCCGTTCCAGCGCAAGGCCGTGCCGTGATCGCCGACGGCCCAAACGGCATTGCGTCCTACGCCCGCCAGGGTCCCGAGCCATGGCACGGTGCCGACGTCAAATCTCGTCCAGGCAGCCCCGTCCCAGTGGAAGACGATGCCCTGGAACGCCGCGCCGCTAGAGAGCCCAACGACCCAGACGTCGTTCACCGCGCTTCCCCAGACGCCCGTATTGATGTCGGGACGGGGTTGCCGGTTGGAGCAATCCGTGCCGGCGGGCCAGCAGCCGGCCGGCTGGCCGCTCCCGGCGGGACAGGCGACGGTGAAGTTGGGATCGGTGCAGGTCGGGACGCACGCGCTGCCGCCGCACGTGTAGAAGCGGACGTCGTCGATCCAGAGCTCGAACGGAGCAAGTCCGGGGGTGGCGAACTGCACCTTGACCAGCTTCGTCGGATCCCAGGTGGCGGATCCCGGGATGAGGTTGGCTGTCGTCTGAGAGACGCCCCAACCCTGCGTCAGCGCCGCGAAGGGGACGGCGACCTGGAACCAGGTGTCGGGCGCGGGCGCGTTGACCCAGTACGACCAGGATCTGTTGCAGTTCACCGCGGTCGCGCTGTCGACGCACGATCCGCCGTCGGATACCGCAATCGTGTCAGGCGTGTGGATCTCGAAATCGGCGCCGAACGTGTTGGTCTTCATCCAGAACGAGATCCCGTCGGCGGCGCTGGCGTCGTACGTCTGCCACTGCCCCGCGGCGGGGGAGCCGACCAGGTTGAACGCCATCAGAGCGCCCCACCCGGTGAAGCCGGAGCCCGCCAGACGAGCCGCGGCGTGGCTCGTCCCACGGCCTCCCGGAATGGGCGTCTGCGTGAAGGTCGAGTTCGTCGGCGGGGTGTAATCATTGCTGGTGCCGTCCGAGGTGGTCCACCAGATGCCCATGCGGCCCCCGGACGGGCAGATCCAGTTGTCCCCGTCCTCCATGTCGTCGATCAGCATCGGATCGCTGCACCAGGTGTCGATGACCGCGCAGTCTGTTCCGGTTGGAAAACACCCAGCTGGGTAGCGGGTGCTCTTCGGGCACGACACCGGGAGCGCCGGGTCGGTGCAGGTCGGGGCGCACTCGGTTTCGGCGCAATAGTAGAAGGCAACGTCGTCGATCCAGACGTCGAACGTCGCTCCGGGACCGACCAGGAACTGAACATTGAGCAGCTGGGACGGATCCCAGGTCGCCGTGCCCGGGTACAACTGCTTGAGCGCGGTGAACGGAACCTTGTGCTGTGTCCAGTCGCTGTCCGGCGCCGTGATCACGAAGGAGAATGCATTGTCGCAATTGCTGGCCGAGACACCGGCGGCGCAGTTGCCGCCCTCGGCGACGGTGAGGGTCGCGGGCATTTGCAGCTGGATGATCACCGGCGTGGAGCTCTTCATCCAGAACGTCAGGCCGCCGGCGTTGCTCGCCTTGTAGACGTCGCGGCCGAGGCCCTGGCCGCCGCCGACTTGGTCCTTGAAGTCGAAGGCCGCCATCGCGCCCCACTTGGAGAAGCCGCTGCCCGTGAAGTGGGCGGCCTTGCGGCTCGAGCCGCGTCCGCCCGGGATGGTCGCGTTCGGGGCGAGCATCTGGGTGCCGCTGGTCCCGTCGCCGAAGCTGTACCAGCTGCCGTTGCGCCCCTGCGACGCGCAGATCTGCGGGTTCCCGTCCTCCATGTCGTCGATCATCAGCGGATCGCCGCAGGGCTTCGGCATCGGCTGGAGGCCGGCTATCTGTCGGCACGAGGCGGTCGCGCCGAGCGCGGTCAGCAGGGCGGCGAGCGCCGCACGGCGCCTGCCCGCGGGTCGCGGCAGATCGCGGCTCACGTCTCCAGCCATCCTTTCGCGGGCACGATAGCGAGGACCGCGCCTGCGAGCAACGGGTGCCATCACAGCGCTCCCGGCGTCACCGACGCGAACGTGTCGCCGATCCGGATCTCGTCGAGCGAGAACGCGCCGGTCGCGTACAACGAGATAGAGTCGAATTCGCCGAAGGCAGCAACTTGTTTGACGACGCCGATGGCCGGCTCCGGCGCGCCGACCTGAGGGTTCACGTACAGGGTCAGTCGATCGACGCCGGCGGGATCCGCGGGATCGCCGAACTCGGCCTTGAGGACAACGAGCGTGACCTGTCCGAGAACGGGCGCGCTGGTCGACGCGACTGGCCCTCCGCCGCCGAGGTCTTGCATGGCGTAAGAGCCGAGCTGTCCGCCGCCGGGCGCTCCCACGAAGAGGTCGTATGAGGAGGAGCCCAGCACCATCCCGAAGAATCCATCGCACACCCTGGCGTCGAGCGCCCCCTCCGGCTGGAGGAGAAGGCTGAGGTAGCGCGTCGTGCCGGCCCGTCCGATCGGTTGCGCGAGCGCTCGCGAGACGCCGGAGATGTTCGCCTGAGAGATCGAAGAGACGTGGCCGCCGGACACTGCCAACCCGGGATAGACGAGAGATCCCGAACCGAGCACGAAGTTGTCGTGAACGGTCGCGTTGAATCCCCCCGCCATCCACGGGGCGGAGAACCCAAGGCCGCCATCTTCGCCCCGCGCCGGCATTCCGGTCGTGGACCCGAACGGTTCGTAGACACTGGGTTGCGGCTGATCCTTCGCCCCGCTGGCGCCCACGTCGTCGCCGTTGCGGCGCATGACGAGGGTGACGCCAGCCTCCGCGCCAGGAACGATCACAGCCGTCGACACGTCCGAGATCCAGCCCGGCTCGGCGCTGCCCCCGAGCAGCGTGCAGGGCGTCTCGAACGCGTTGCCGGTGAAGTTCACGACCCCCGGAGGTAACCCCTCCATTTTGATCTGCGCGTTCGCGCCGGCCGTCAGGGTCAAGTCCACGACCCCCGGAGGTAACCCCTCCATTTTGATCTGCGTGTTCGCGCCGGCCGTCAGATCGAAGGTTCGCATCAGGGTGCGTGTCCCCTGCGCCGTGATCGCGAGGCAGCCGACGCCGGACGGTCCTTGCGTCAACGCGATGTGAACGGTGCCGCTGTCCGGCGATTCGATCCCGTCGACCCCAGCGCACCCCAGCGCGGCAAACCCGATCGCCAGCACCACCGTCGCAAGCAGACTCCTGATCGTTTTCATTGGAAGGTCTCCCGGTTGTCTCGAGGCACCTCCTCAGCATCAGGCGTGCCGAGTCGAGCCCCGGATGTGCGAGGCAGAACCCGGCGTTGAACGCTGGTCTTGAGCGGAAGCCGCGCGGTTTGCGCAAGGTCCGCGCAACTCCCCCGCAACTGACTGGCGCGAGGCGGCGGTCAGACTGGCTTGCGCGGGCGGGGCAGGTCGAACTCTGACAGTCGGGCCACCAGCGTCCGCCGCGAGATCCCGAGCAGCTCGGCGGCCTTGCTCTGGTTTCCCCCGCAGCGTTCCAGCGCCTCGATGATCCGTTGCCGCTCGAGCGACTTGAGCTCACCGGGCAGGCTTTCGCCGCTCGGCGGCGCCGGGGCCGCCGAACGCGATGGCGCTGCACCCACGACCGGCGACGAGGCGGCCGCGGGCGGCGGCGCCTTCAGCAAGCCGGGCGGCAGGTGATCGGGCAGGATCGTGTCGCCCGCGCATAGCACGGCGGCGCGCTCGATGGCGTTGCGGAGCTCGCGGACATTGCCGGGCCAGGCGTGGCGGCGCAACAGATCCAGTGCCTCCGGCGATACGCGCAGCGGCGCGGTTCGATCCAGCTCGCGGCAGGCCGCGGCGACGAAGCGCTCGACCAGCAGCTCCAGCTCCGCGGGGCGCTCGCGCAGGGGCGGAATCGCGAGTGTGATCCCTGCGAGGCGGAAGTAGAGGTCGGATCGGAAGCGCCCCGTGCGACTGTCGGCCTCGATGTCGCGGTTCGTCGCCGCGACGAAGCGAACGTCGATCGGACGCGGCCGCGTCGATCCGAGGCGCACCACGGCGCGCTCCTCCAGCACACGCAGCAGCTTCCCCTGCGTCACGAGCGGCATCTCGCCGACCTCGTCCATGAACACCGTCCCGCCGTTGGCCGCCTCGAACAGACCGGCGCGCGCCGTGACCGCGCCCGTGTAAGCGCCCTTCTCGGCGCCGAACAGCTCGCCTTCCAGCAGCGACTCGGCAAGCGCCGCGCAGTTGATCCCCATGAACGGCCCGCCGGCGCGCGGCGAGCCCGCATGGATGGCGCGGGCCATGACCTCCTTGCCCACCCCCGTCTCGCCGAGCAACAGCACGCTGATCGACGCGCGGGCCGCCCGCGCCGCCTGCTCGTAGACGGCGCGCATCGCCGGATCGCGAACGACCGCGCCCGCGCCGGCCGCGGCGGTCGCCGCCAGATCGGGCACGTCCTCCACCTGGGCCCGCCGGACCACCAGGCTCGCCGTCCCGAGCAGGATCCGCTCGCCCACCGCCAGGTCCGCCTTGCGCCGGACCAGCTGGCGGATCCCCAGCGTTTCGTTGCCGGCGCCCGGGCGCGCGTTCTCGCGAATGAAGATGCCGTTGGCGCCGCCGAGATCTTCGATCTCGAGCCTGTCGCCCACACGCAGCACCGCGTGCTGGCGCGACACCGACGGATCGTCGACGCGGACGCTGTTCCCCTCGGCGCGCCCGATCGTCACCTCACCGGCGGTCGGCAGGTCGTAAGTGTGGACGTGCTCGCCCAGGAAGACAGCGATCTGGAGGTGCCTGCCCACGGTGGCGGGCAGTATAGCCATTGCCGATTGGGTGTTGGGCGCATGATCATCTCCTTGTCGGGTCCGTTCGCTCAGCGCAGCGCCCAGAGGCCGCCCTCGCCGTCCGGGAGCCTGTGCCACATCACGTCGGTCGCGCCGCGCGCCACGGCTGCGCACAGCACCTGTCGCGAGCTGACCGTCAGCTGCGCGCCGGCGGACGCTGACCACACGGCCGTTGACGCCGCGGCCGTGCAGTCGCGATCGTCGCCGGTCACGCGCTCGGCCACGAACCACCGCACCGGCTTGTCTCCGGTCGCGTGAACCAGGCGGGCCGGTCCCGCCATAAGCGCTCGCGCCTCCTGCCCGACCCGCGCCATGCCCCGCACGTCACGCGCGCGCTCTGGCGCCATCGTTCCGTGCGCGCATCCCACCGCCGCGGCCATTCCCATCACCATCGCCAGCACCTTCAGATTCGCCTTCACGACATCTCTCCTTGTTGTTGGGTCGCTTCCTCGAGCACGCCGGCCGATGGGAGAGCAAGGCGCGGGCCGTGCCAGATCGCGCGGCCGGCGCGATCGGCTTGCGCAACGGTTGCTCAACTGGTGGCGCGGGCTGCGCAGCGCGCTGCGCATCCGACCATTGAGGCCGCAGATCGCAGCCGCGCCGGCGCGCTGTCGGCCGGGTGGTCCGCGGCTTGCTGAAGGACCGTCCGGAGGAGACACATCATGTTCAAAGCCGCTCTCATCCTGCCCGCCGCCGCGATCATCAGCTTCGCATTCGCCTTCACCGGATGCGGATCGCAGCAGTGCCCGGCCGGTCCACCCATCGCCGCCGACGATCGCGCGATCACCGGCCCCGAAATGCCGGTCGCACTGCCGATCGTCGTCAACGACGACGCCTGTGGCACCGCGGCGCTCGATCTCCAGGCGATCGATCTCGATCCCTCGGCGCCCGGCATGCAGCTGTCGATCACGACCGACCAGGGCGGCTACATGCTCGATAACCTCGGCGACGTCCACTTCGTGCCCGCCGCCGGTTTCTCGGGCGAGGCAATGACGACGTACACGATCGCGGACAGCGACGGCCAGGTGTCGGCCCCTGCCCGCATCCTCGTGACCGTGCAGGCGGATTAACAAAATGGAAACCTCGAAAAGCCCGTCCGGCGCGTATCATCCCCGCGATGTCGCGGAGGGCCTCGTGAAACGCGCCGCGCTGCTGGCCGCGCTGCTGGCGATCGCCCCCGCCTGCCGCCAGATCGTCGGCATCCAGCAGATGCCGAAGCCGTGCGCGGACCCGCAGATGATCGACGACATGGAGGACGGCGACGCGTACATCTGCAATTCGAACAAGCGTCAAGGTGCCTGGTACAGCGTCGGCGACGAGACCGCAGGCGATCTGACGCTCGAACCGAACGCGACCATCCCGGGCGGCCGCGGCCCGAGCCGGCGCGCGGTCCACTTCACCGGCGGCGGCTTCACCGACTGGGGCGCGATCGCCGGCTTCAACTTGAACTCCGACGGATTCAGCCGCGGCCTCTACGACGCGAGCTCCGTCGGCGGCCTGACCTTCTGGATGAAGAGCACCGTGCCGGTGACGGTCCAGGCGCAGCTACCCGCGACCACGCTCGTCGCGGAAGGCGGCCAGTGCGTCGCCGGCACGTCGGCGAGCAATTGCAACGATGCCTTCGCGTTCAAGATCGCCGCCCCGGGCAGCGCCTGGACGCAGGTCCAGGTTCCGTTCTCGGCGCTGCAGCAGTCGCCGACCGGCACGGCGACTTGGGATCCGCGCTCCCTGCTCTCCGTGCAATTCCTGGTCGGCGCCGCCGCCAACTTCGACGTCTGGATCGACGACGTCGCCTTCTATTACTGCACGAACACCGAGTGCGTCCCGACCTGCACCGATCCGGCGTTCTCGGTCGCGTGCCCCAAGGACAACCGCCACGCGGCGGCGTGCTTCCCGGCCGGCGCGACCTGCGCCGACGTCGACACCTGGTGCGCGGATCCGATGCTGATCGACGACATGGAGGACGGGGACGACCAGATCTGCGCGAGCGGCGGGCGACACGGGAAGTGGTACACCTTCCGAGACACGTCGCCCGGCTCGGCGCAGTTCGCGATCGATCAGATCCCGGGCGGGCGCGGCAGCAGCGCCCGCGCGGCTCATCTGACCGGCTCGGGTCTGACGGACTGGGGCGCGGGCATGGGGATGACCCTCCAGAGCGCGAGCGGCGATGGAGATGACGCGAGCGCCGCCGGCGGCGTGCACTTCTGGATGCGCGGCGCCGGGACGGTCCGCGTACAGCTCCGCCTCCCGGCGACGACGCCGATCGCCTATCCGCCCGGCACATGCACGACCAGTTGCGACAACCATTTCCACTTCGTCATTCCTTCCACCGGCGACGAATGGGTCGAGTACCGCGTGCCGTTCGCCGCTCTCAGACAGGAGGGCGCACTGGGCACTGTCAGCTGGGATCCGTCGCACCTGCTCGCGGTGGAGTTCTCGGTAGTCGCCCAGGACTTCGACGTCTGGGTCGACGACGTCAGCTTCTACACCTGCACGGGCGACGCCTGCGTTCCGACCTGCATCGACCCCGCGTCTCCCGTCGCCTGCCCGGTATCAGGCTCGTACCCCGCCAATTGCTGGCCCGCCGGGACCGACTGCGCCAACCCGCCGGACTCGATCTTCGGCTATGCGGTCTGGGGCAGCGGATCAGCCGATGTCTGGATCGCCGGCAGTTCGCCGGCGGACGAGAAGGGCCGCGCCCGTCACTGGAACGGCGCCGGCTGGACTTCCGGCGCGGGCGCCGCGGCGCCGGCGATCTTCGGACTGTGGGGAAGCGCGACCGACGACGTCTGGTCCGTCGGCGTGGGAGGGACGATCCGTCACTGGTCCGGGTCCGACTGGACCACCTTGGCGAGCGGCACGACCGCGGATCTCTTGCAGGGCATTTGGGGCACCGCCCCGAACGACGTGTGGGCGTCCGGCGCAGGCGGGGCCATCGTCCACTGGGACGGAAATCGCTGGTCTGCCGTGCAGAGCCCGACGACGCAGGATCTCTGGGGCCTCTGGACGAGCGGACCAACCGACGGGTGGGCCGTGGGTGTCGGCGGCACGCTTCTCCGATTGACGAGCGCGGGCTGGACGAGCGTGGCGAGCGGAACTTCAGTTCAGCTCGACGGCGTTTGGGGGAGCAGCCCGAATGACGTCTGGGCCGTCGGGCAGGGAGGCACCATCCTGCACTGGAACGGCTCGGCCTGGATCAGCGTCCCGAGCGGCACGACCCGATACCTCGATGGCGTCTGGGGCAGCGGCCCGGACGACGTCTGGGCCGTCGGCGACGGCGGCACGATCCTGCACTGGAACGGTTCCTGGGCGGCCGCCGTCAGCAACACGTCCGGGTACCTGTCCTGCGTCTGGGGGAGCAGCCCGACGGACATCTGGGCGTCCGGCGACGCGACCGTCCACTACGACGGCATGCGCTGGTCCGTCATCTCGACCGATACGACGGCGCAGCCGTGATCAAGCCGCGATCTACTTTTGATCGGCGTAGGGATCGGGCGTGGCCGGCGCTTTCGGCGGTGCGTGCGGCGCGGTCGTGACCGAAGGTCGATCGACCTTCGGATGTGCCTTGGGACGTGCGCGTGAAACATCCGCCGCGGGCGCGGTTGCGGGTGGCGTCGCGCGCGTGTCGGCCAGGCTGGGGGCGACCGCGGCGGCCGGCGCTGGCGCGGGCGCTACAGGCGGGGCGGGGATCGGCGGCGGCGTCGCCTCATATGATGATGTGGACGCCGCGGGCTCGGGCGCCTCGCCGTGGTCGGGGCGCCGAAGGATCAGGAAACCCGCGATCGCGCCCCCCGCGACCAGAGCGACGCCGATCCCGACCAGCGGCCGCGCCCTCGGGGCGCGCGTCACCCGATCCGTCGTCGGCGCCGGCCCCGACGGCCGGCGTATCGCGCCCGGCGTCGCGGCCATCGTCGGCATCGCGAGCGCGGCGGACAGCGCCTCGACCTGCTCGGCGGCTGACGGGAAGCGCTCGTCGGGGTTGCGATGACAGGCGCGCGCGAACCAGTTGTCGAACGCCGGGCCCAGCTCGGGGTGGCGTTCGGACGGCGCGCGCATCGGCTCGTGCAGCAGCTGCGCGAGGATATTGATCGGGTCGCCGCGAAAGTAGCTCTCGCCGGCGAGCAGCCGATACGCAACCAGCCCGAGCGCGAACCGATCGGTCGCGGGCGTGACGCGCGCGCCGGACGAAGCCTGCTCGGGCGCCATGTAGCGCGGCGTGCCGATGATATGGCCTTCGCCGGTGGCGCCGGTCCCCTCCTCCGCCAGCTTCACGATGCCGAAATCGAGCACCTTGATGATCGGCGGCCGATCCTCCAGCGTCGTGAGAAAGATGTTCTCTGGTTTGAGGTCGCGGTGGATGATCCCGAGGCGGTGGGCCTTGTCGATCGCGACCGCGACCTGGCGCAACCAGTCGACGACCGTCGCCGCGTCCGGCCGCGCCGCCGCCGCCTTCCGTTCCAGGTCCATCCCCTCCAGCAGCTCCATCACCAGGAACGGCGCGCCGTCCAGCTCCGGCGACACGTCGGCGTCGGTCACGCGGACCACGTGGTCGCTCTTGATGCGCGCCGAGGCGCGCGCCTCGCGCTTGAACCGCTCGAGATCCTCGGCGGAGGCGCCCACGCCCGACAGCAGCACCTTCAGCGCCAGGTGCTCGCCGGTGCGCGCATGCTCGACCTCGTAGACCGCGCCCATGCCGCCCTTCGCGATCAGGCGGACCGGCTGATAGCGGCCGGCGATGAGGGCCGGAAGTTTCGGCGCTGTGTTCATCCGGACAAGCTTCCGGACAGTATCACGGGCCACTCTGCGATTGACGTTCTCGGATCTGTTTACGACTATCCTCGGGCATGGCGCTGGCCGTGATCTTCGGGGTCTCCCGCCGTTGCGCGCCGTCGGCCGCTGCGATCTTGTGTCTGCTGGCGGCGTCCGGGCGCGCCATGGCAGAGCCGAGCGCGGACGACAAGGCGCTGGCGACGACGCTGTTCCGGGAAGCGCGCGCGCTGATGACCGATGGGCACACGCCCGAGGCGTGCGCGAAGTTCGCGGAGAGCCACCGGCTGGACCCGAGCGGCGGCACGATCCTGAACCTCGCCCTCTGTCACGAGAAGGAAGGAAAGCTGGCGCGGTCGTGGAGCGAGTTCAGCGAGGCGATCGCGTTCGCGCGCCGCGACTATCGCGCCGACCGGGAGGCAGAAGCGCAGGATCACGCAACGAAGCTGGAGCCGCGGCTGTCGCGGCTGACCATCGTCGTGCCCGAGACATCGAAGGTCGAGGGCCTGCGCGTCGAACGTGACGGCCGCGAGCTCGCGGAACCGTCTTGGGCGCTCGCGATCCCCGTCGACGGCGGCGAGCACATCGTGCGCGCGACCGCACCCGGTCACCTTCCCTGGAGCCAGACCGTCCAGATGGAAGGCGAGGCCGGCACGGCGACCGTCGAGATCCCGGCGCTGGCGCTCGCACCGCCGCCTCCGCCGCCCCCCGCGCCCGTCGAAAGACCGGCGTCATTCATAATGGTGCCGGCCAGCGCCCCAGAGGGAAACCCGCGCCGGACGGCGGGGTGGATCTGCGGCGCCGCCGCGGTCGTTCAGCTGGGCGTCGCGGGATACTACGGTCTCCAGGCGTTCAGCCTGAAATCGGACATCAACCGCAACGACGAGGCGCTGCGCGACGCCGACAGGTCCACGGTCCTGACCATCACCGGCATCGTCACGGCCGGCATCAGCGCGTATCTTTTTTGGACCTCGCGGCATCATGGCCATGGCTGACGTGACGCTTCGTCGGGCGACCATCGCGGACATCGAACCGCTGGTGCTGTTGTTCGACGGCTATCGCCGGTTCTACGAGAATCCGACCGACATCGAAGGGGCGCGCCGGTTCCTGACGGCGCGCCTCGAGGCCGGAGAATCGGTCGTGTTCGTCGCCGATCGCGACGGACGACTGGTCGGGTTCACGCAGCTCTATCCGTCG
>DATFXS010000645.1:0-2463 GCA_035315605.1 Polyangia bacterium | reverse complement strand
CGGATGTCCACCGAATCGGATCAGGCTCACGGGGTTCTCCTCGGCCGGAGCGTAGGCGGCCGCTCTGATCGTTTGCGGCCGACGGGATTCCGAGCTTGCTCGGGGAGGCCGGCCGAACAGCCGTTCCTCCCGCCCCCGCCGAAGAGTTGAGCGAGCGGAGCCTTAGGGCGCTTTGCCGCCGGCGATCACGGCGGCTGAATTGCTCGCGCCGAACAGCTTGGCCGCCGCCGCCAGCTGTTCCGGCGTGATGCTGCGAACGGCCTGGGCCAGCGCGCTGCCGTCGACGCCGAGCTGCGCGCGCCGGCCCGCCGCGAACGCGCACTCGAACGGTTGGGCCGCGCAGGCCTCGGCGCTGGTCGGCGTCATGCCGAGCGTGCTGCCGAACCGCGCCAGCACCCGATCGGATTCATCGCCGGTGGCCGGTCCGCCGACGACCGCGTCGACCTCCGTGCGCACGCGCGCCGCGGCCGGCTCGGCCGGCTCACCCGGCGCGATCTGACTCTGCACGAACAGCACCTCGGGGCGGGCGAGCGGGGCGAAATCGGCCTTCCAGGTGCGTGTGCCGGCAGGCGGATCGAGCACGCGCGCGGCGAGCGCGAGGAACGCCGCGTAGAGCGGGTCGCGCGTCGCCGGCGCCGGAACCGCGACCGCGAGGGCGCTGGGCGCGTCGCCCATGACGAGCGTTCCGGTCACCTTCGACCCCGCGGCCGGGCGTGGTTCCGCCACCTTGCCGCCCGGCACGCCGGCGAAGGCGGCCTTGATTCGTTTGGTCGCCTCCTCGAGGTCGAAGCGGCCGGCGACGATCAACCGCGCCGTGGCGCCGCCATAGTGGGCGCGGCGAAAGGCCTCCGCCTCGTCGAGGGTGATCGCCCCGACCTCCGCCGCGACGCCCTCCCGCATTCCGCCGGCGCGGCTCGGGCGCACCGCCTCGGCGGCCCGGAGCATCGCCGCCGCCGGCGCGTCCCGCTCCTGGGCCGTGGCGATCTCGTCCAGAAGGCGCGCGCGCTCGCGGGTCAAGTCACTTTCCTTCGGCGTCAGGCGCGACATTCGGAGTGCCGCGTCGTCCATCTCTTCCATGATTCGCCCGGCGGGCACTTCCATGGCGTACAGCGTGTAGTCGGACCCGGTGATTGCGTGAAAGCCGTGTCCGACCTGTTCCTGCAACTGCTTGATCGTCCGGGCGGATTTTTCGCCCACCCCGGCCGTGGAGAACAGGTGCTCGACGAGGTGCGCCATTCCCGAGCGGCCGGCCGGATCGTGGTCGGCGCCGACGTCGAACAGCAGCGCCAGCGCGGCCTTGTCGCCGCCCGGCGTCGCGAGCAGCTCGACCCGCATTCCGTTGTCGAGACGGAACGTTGCGCCCGCTGGAACCTTCTTTCGGCAACCCGCGCCGCACAGCGCAAAGGCGCAAACAACGAGCGCAACGGACCAGCGGGCCGCAAACATGGCGCCGGAATCTCGCCCCGTCTTCGTTTCCCTGTCCAGACAAATAACAGTCATGCAACAGTCTGACGATCGCCGCGCCCGACTGTCGTGCCGTCTTGTGAGCGATCAAGTGGGTGTGTTAGTTTGCGCGCCCGCGGTGACTGACTTAAGGAAGAGGGGGCGGGGCGGTGCGCGTCATACGCGCACACCTGCTTTGGCAATTCAGGCGGTAACGGTCGTGCTGGCGTTGTGCGCAGCGCGCGCAGCGTTCGCGCAGGTCGCTCCGACCGCCGCGACGACGGCGGCGAGCGGCATCACGTCGACGTCCGCGTCGCTCAACGGCTCCGGCAATCCGAACGGGTCGGCGACCACCGGCTGGTTCCGCATCAACACGGTCAGCCCCGGCACCTGCAACGATACGTTCGGCACGCGCGTCCCGGCGACCAGCGGCACCGCGCTGGGCATGGGGAATGCCAGCGTCGTCTACTCGATCACGACGACGGGCCTCAGCCCCGGCACCACCTATTACTTCTGCGCGATCACCTCCAACGCGACGGGGACCGGCGTCGGCGCGGTGCTGTCGTTCACGACGCCGGCGCCGCCCAGCGTGGTGACGACCGGCGCGACGGTGATCACCAGCAGCTCGGCGCAGCTCAACGGGTCGGTCAACCCGACCGCCGCCGCCTCGATCGGCTGGTTTCGCGTCAACACGACCGACCCCGGCGGCTGCAATGACACGTTCGGCACGCGCATCCCGATCACGGCCGGTACCGGCACCAGCCTGGGGAGCGGCACCACCCCCGTCACCTACTCGATCAACACGAATACCGTCCTCTCGCTGACGCCGGGGACGACCTATTACTACTGCGCGATCGCGAGCAATTCGCTCGGGACCTCGTTCGGCGCTGTCGTGTCGTTCACGACGCTGCCGGTGGCGCCGTCGGTCTCGACGACCGCCGCGACCGCGCTGACCGCGACGGGGGCGACGCTGAACGCGTCGGCGAACCCGGGGGGCGGGATGTCGATCGGCTGGTTCCG
>DATFXS010000644.1:0-3593 GCA_035315605.1 Polyangia bacterium | reverse complement strand
GCGAAGCTGGAAGGCGCCACCGATCGTGAGATCGGCGAGGCGGTCGCGATGGCGGGGATGGTCCGCCACTGGAGCACGATCGCGAACGGCCGCCAGGTGGACAAGGCGGCGTTCAAGAAGGAGGTCAACCGCATCGTCGCGGGCGCGCGCAAGCACATGGCCGCGGCGGCCGCGCCGGCCGCCAAGCCCGCGGCCGCGCCGACGATGACGGCCGTCAAGTAAGGGAGCCGGTAGATCGCCTCGGCAGATGGCGCTCCCACCGTCTGCCGAGGACGATCCCCGACAGATCGTTGGTACGCGCGCGCGGGCAATCCGACAATGAAGCCGTTTGCAACGACGGCGCGCGGTCGGTTGCCCGCGATCCGTTGCCGCATGCGGCGGCGAACGCCTGCACGCGCGGCGGAAAACCGCCGGCGCGCGTCCCGCCGTTACGGCGTCACGCGGCGCGCCGCAGACGGCGCGACGTCAGGTGCGGCGCGGGAGCGATCAGTCGCATGCGCGGCGTGCGACAGTCCTGCCGGAACGCGCGCAGGGCGAGCGCGAGGAACACGGGCGGGAGGACGACCAGCACGGCGAACGAGACGACGGCAACCAGCGCGACCAGCATGATGTGTCTACTATAATAGACACATTTCTAGTGTCAAGCGGGCCTGTTAAGGGGCCTCGGGCCCCAGGCCTCGGGCCTCGGGATCGGAAATGACCGCTAGCTCCGTTCCAGGTACGCGGTCGTGAAGTACTCGTCCTTGGTGTTCGGCGCGAACGTCACCTTGGACGATTCGAACACCGAGCGGCGGCCGTTCTGCTTGTTGATCATCTCCATGTGCAGCGGGCGGTAACGCTTGTTCTTGGCGTCGAGCAGTTTGATGTTGCCCGTGATCAGCTCCTTCAGCAGCTTGCCGTCCTTGTCGTAGAACAGGCCGCGCACGACGGCGAACTTGTCCTTGCTGACCCAGTAGGTCTTCTTCGAGTAACCCTCGCTCTCGGCGACGTCCTTGTTCTTCGGCGCCACGTCGATCACGTAGCAGGTCTCGCCGCCGAACGGCTCCTGCTTGACCAGCGTGTAGTCGAAGTCGTCGATGGCCGGGATGTTGAGATCGCCGTAGGAGAATTCGCTGCCCATGAAGCTCTGCGTCTTCTGCGAGCTGACGATGCGGCGGGTCTTGCGCAGCGCGGGCAGGTAGATCCAGACGTCGTCCGCCTTGGTCTCGTAGTCGAACACCAGCACGCTGGTCCCCTGGACGTCGGCCGGCGACAGGAAGCGGTAGATGCGCTTCTCGGTCTTGCCGCCGTCGTACAGCTTGGTGGCCATCGTGATGTCGCGCTCGCGCGTCTGCTTCTTGTCGTCCATCACCGTCATCTTGACGACCGCCTCGGAGCCGTCGAGCTTCCGGGTCACCGTCACCTTCTCCATGATCTCGCGCGCCGAAGGTTCGGCGGCTTGCGCGGGCGCGGCCGCAGATGCAAGGGCGAGCGCGGCGAGTACGAATCGGGCCTTCGGCTTCCACATGGGGTCTCTCCTCGGTTCTCAGTAAGTAAACCGCAACTCGGCGTAACCGGCACTGAGATCGGCGTCGATGAGGCCGAACAGCGTGTCGGTCGGGCCGTGGAAAACCTGGGCGCCGACGTAGGCGGTCATCGCGTCGGACATCCGCCAGCCGATGCGCGGCGTGATCAGCCATTCCTGCGTCGTGAAGTTGACCAAAACCAGCGACGACAGCGACAGCGTCTCGTGGGCCAGCAGCGATTCCACGCGCAGCGTGGCGATGTGCTGCACTTTCGCCGTCTGCCCGAACAGGATCTGGCTCTGCTTGGCGAGCTGCGAGTTGACCGCCCGGTTCACCATGTCGCCGAAGTCCGCCGGGTTCTGCGTCTTCAGGATGACGACCAGCATGTCGGGGCTCATCGATGGGCCCATCGCCTTCTGCCAGTCGAACACGTAGCGCCCGAGGTACTGCGCGATCACGGTCGTCGATCCGAAGGTGTGGTCGACACCGACCACGTACTGCAGATCGGGCCGCGCCAGGTAGGACGGGTTCTGGTTCGAACCGGTCTGGTAATCGGTCGGCCGCCGGTAGGCCGCCTCGCCGCGCAGGGTCAGCACGTCGCCGAGCGCCGTCGAAAAGTCGAGGCCGATCACCTGCTGCTGGTACGCGGTTCGTGTCACCACGACCGACGGGTTGTTCGGATCGAACGTCACGCTCTGCAGCGCCAGGCCGGGCAGCGGCGCGTAGCCGCGCAGGTACGAGACCGACGCCTCGAACGCCGGAAGCTCGAGGTGCAGCCGGCCCGCACCCAGGCCGTTGCGCAGATCCGGCGACGGAAACGTCGGCGTTCCGAAATAGACGTACTGCGGGAGGGCGACGGGCGGCAGCTCTGTCGCCAGGTAGACGGGCATCCAGACACCCTCGAGCCGCAGCGGCAGCGGCGCCAGGCGCAGGAACCCGCGCGCGCCGACGTTGCCGACCCGGATGTCGTCCTCCAGCGGCGAACGGATCCGGAAGTCGACCGGCGTGATGTTGTTGGTCGGGTTCAGCGCGTCGGCCCGCCCCCAGACGATGATCTGCTGGCCGATCCGCAGGTCGACCGGACCGAGGTAGGCGTTGACGTACGCCTCGCGCAGGTCGACGAACGTGCCGTGATCGGCGCCCTGCAATCCGTAGCGGACGCGCGCCTCCGCGAACCCGTCTCCGTAGGTCGACTTCGCGGTGCGGAGCTGCAGCGACAGCTCGCCGTACGCCGCCTTCATCTCCGCCGCGTTCTGGCCCGGCACCTTGCCCGCGAACAGATCGCCGCGCGCGTATCCGTTCAGCGTGAAGGGCGGCTTGGCGGCGGCAGCCTCGGGGCCGGCGTTGGCGGGCGCGGCCGCCGCGGCCTGGCTCTGCTCGAACAGCCCGCCGCCCGTTTCGGTCGGCGCGTCCGACGGCGCGGCGGGCGCGGCCGGTGCCGCGCCGCCGTCCGGCGTGGCCGTGGCCGGAGGCGGTGCAGCCGTTCCGGCGTCCGCCTGCGCGTGGACCGCGCGCGCGCCCAGAAGCAGAACGGCGCTGACGAGAAGGTGCGGCGTCCTCAAGTCGACTGTCCGGACCATTCGCCGGTCGCCATGACCATTGAATAACCCGCGGCGGCGCTTCCGAGAACAATCTTGTCGCCGATCTTGACCCGCCGTTCTTCCAGCAATTGACGGTAGGTGACGCCGACGCTGGCGCTGGCGGTGTTGCCGTAGAGGGCGTGCGTGTAGACGCCGCGTTCGGGATCGACGCCGATGTCCGTCAAGATCTTGCGGACCATCACCTCGCTCGGCTGGTGGAAGATGTAGTGGTCGACGTCGGTCGGCGCCAGCCCCAGCGCGCCCAGCCGCTCCTGCACCCACGGCGGGATGTACTTGCCGAGGCGCATCAGCTCGACGGACGACGAGACCAGCGTGCCGTCGATCGGCACCCGGCAGAGATCCCAGTGGTCGGGCGCGGTGAAGGTGTTGATCGCCCGCAGCTTGATGCCGCCGCGCGGGAACGGCTTTCTGCGCAGCAGCAGGCAGGTGGCCGCGTTGCCGATCGTGAGGCCGGCCGTCTTGGACGCGAGGTACCGGAGGCTCTGGA
>DATFXS010000643.1:0-2004 GCA_035315605.1 Polyangia bacterium | reverse complement strand
TGCATCCGACGCTGAAGGGCTATCAGGTCTGGGCCGACGCGCTGAAACCGATCCTGCGCGACCTGCTCGGCCCGCCGGCCGCCACCGATCACGCGCCGCCGCCGACCGGGGATCCCTCAGCCGCTAAACGCGGACAGTAGTGGCCACGGAATACGCGGAACGCACGGAATACCGCTGCCGCGAACAGCGGCAACATGTCCGTGTGGCCTTCTGTATTCCGTGTATTCCGTGTATTCCGTGGCCATGGCCTACTTCCAGTTACTCGCGTTCTGCCTGAAGCGCGCCGGGAGCTCGGGCTTTTTCTCGGCCTTCGGCTCGGACTCCCCTTCCGCGGCGGCGATCTCTTTCTCGAGCTCCTCGTCGTTGGGGAGTCCCGCGAGCTGATCGACGAACACCATCGACTGCTGTGACGGGATTTCGAACTTCTTCCCGCACGTCTTGCAGACGACCTCGTCGTCCAGGCGGAGAAGATAATCGCGGAGCTTGGCGAACTTCGCGCGGTCTTCGTCGCGGGCGTTGGGCGGGAGCCGGTCTTTCTTCACGCGGCGGACCCACCGGATGGTGTAGTCGTTGCTGCGCCGGCACTTCGGGCAGGCAAACCGGCCCGTCCGGGTCTCCGGCTTCTCGTTGAAAAAGGCGCGTTCGTCGAGGGCCATGACCCGATCTTATCAGCCTGCCGGCGGCAGCTCGTTGGTGGAGGCCGTCAGGCGGCGCCGCGTGGTGGTGCCCCGGTTCTGCTCGACATAGTCGACCCCGTCGGCCGTGATCGTCAGGCGCGACTGATCGTCCCGCGTGATGAACTTCTTCTGTCCGAGGTACCAGAACGTGAAGTCGAGATGCTCGCGGGGCTGGCCGGTGAGCTGCGACAGCTCGTACGGCGAGAACGACGGATTGCTCGGCTCGGCGCGGCGCCGCGCGTAGAGGATCTCGAGAATCGTGCAGCGCACCTGGTGCTCGATCTCGAAGTCGTCGTTGCTCTTGACGCTCGCCGCGAAGCGCCAGCGTTCCTGCCGCAGCGCCTGGTGGTGGACGTCGTACTGCGCGCGCTTGTCGGGCACGCTGAGCACCGAATAGGCCTCGTGCAGCGCGCGGAAACGGTCGGCGTTCCCCGTCTCTTTGTTGTCGGGATGAAACCGCTGCGCGAGCATCCGGAACACCCGCTGGACGGTGTCGGCGTCCGCGTTCGGGCTGATCTGCAGCGTCTCGTAATAGTCGACGGCGTGATTGTCGGCCACGGTGTCCGTCGATCATGCCGGAAGTCGCCCGGTGGTGCAACGTCAGACAAAGACCGACAGACAGGCGGCCGGGCTTGCGCTAGGCTCCCGCGCCATGACACACACGACGACGAGATGGACGATCTGCGCAGCGCTGGCCGTGGCCACCGCCTGCGGCGGCGGCAACAGCACGACCAAGGAGAGTGCGCCGGCGCCCGCGCCGGCGCAGGCCAAGGCCCCCGGGGACAGTCCTTTCGTACCGCCGCCGATCGTCGTCGACTACAACCTCCCCGACGTCAAGATTGACGGCGCCACGGGGTCGTTGCCACTCAGTTCGGCGGCCTCCTACGGCTGGAGCGCGTTCATCGCCCTCAACTGGCCGGCGTCGACGGCCGCCGGCACCCGCGGGGCGCCCGATACGACCAAGACCTTCGGCCAGCCGGGCACGCCGGCCTGGATCACGATGCGCTCGAAGGTGGAGGTGTATCCCGGAAACGCGAGCGCGACGGTCGCGCCGCACGGCGTCGTGCTCAATTCATCGGGCCAGCCGACCAACGGCCCTGACTATGGTTATGGTGACGCGCAGCAGTACTACTACGCCTCCGGGCTGCTGAACCCCTGCACGGGCCAGGCGAAGGTGCCCTCGCCGGCGCTCGTCGTGCTGGACGAAACGACGCAGATCGGCAACAACCAGACGTTTGCCGGCGTGGCGCCGCCCGATCCCTCCGGGTACAACACCAAGCCGCAGCTCATTCGCTATTCCGTGAAGATGAACAAACCGTTCTACGCC
>DATFXS010000642.1:0-3178 GCA_035315605.1 Polyangia bacterium | reverse complement strand
CCCATCACCAGCTCGGCCACCGCCTCCTTGCGCTCGCGCGCCTCGCGGATGATCAGGTCCGAGGCGAACTCCGCTGTCTTCATCCCCTCGATGACGTCCAGCTTGTCGCCCTCGAACGCCACCGCGTAGACGCGGAACTGGTTGCGGTACGGCTCCCACCATTCCTCGGTGCGAAACAGGTCCTGCAGCGTGGCGGCGTCGGCGTTGCCGCGCAGCGCGGCAACCAGGCGCGGGTTGGCGGCGGCGTTCTGCGCCTCCAACTTCAGCTCGCGCACGTGCGTCGTCAGGGCGTCCGCGGCGCGCATCCCCGCCGTCTCGGCCCCGCGCGCGGCCTCGCGCTTCACGGTCAGCGCGCGGTTCGACTCGACGAAGCGCGACCCGAGCCACGCCACGACCAGCACGACCACTGCGGTGAGCAAGGCGACGGGACGCTTCACCGTCCCGATTCTTTCTCGGCGACCGTGCGACGTCAACAAGTCCCGAAAATTATTGCGGGATTGTTTTATGTCGGGACTAGGCGGGGGCGCGGAGACACTAAGGCGCGGCGACCAGCTTCTGGGCGTCGGTCAGGACCGTACCGCCGGTCGGGACCTTGACCCAGCTTGCCGTGTGCTCGGTACGGGCATAGAGGTCGCCCGTCGCCGCCGCGTCCTCGGACAGGCCGCTGCCCGTCTCGACCCGGCCGATCTCGATCCAGCCGATGCTCTTCTTGCCGTCCGAGTAATCCACGCGCATCAGCACCCCGACCTTGCCACCGGTCGGCTGCTCGCCCTTGCCGAGGATGTCGCTCGGCCACAGGCGCCAGACCGCGTCGTTCCAGGTCTTGGCCGTCTGATCGCGCTTGTCGGGCGTCTTCGCCGGCGCCAGCCCGGCGGTCTTCGGGGATTCGCGGCCGATGACCACGAACTCCTTCTCTTTTCCGCCGGAGGTCAGCTTGACGCGATCGTAGTCGGCCGGCTCGAAGACGTGCAGCCGGCGATCGATCAGGTGGTCGGCGTTCTGCAACTCGCTCAGCATGTTGCGTGGCATGAGGTACACGCGCCCGTCGGCCGTGTCGCGCAGGAAGGCCTCGCCCCCCGCGTTCTGGGCGGGCTGGCCGACCTCGTACCGGCGGACCGCGCCCTTGGCGGTCACCTCGAGCTTGCGCTTGGGGTTGTCGAGCCCAATTTCCTTGAGCTTGGCCGCGTCCAGCACGCCGAACGCGCGCATCGACACCAGCGGCGTGAACTGTTCGTAGAGGTGCTTGGCGGACTCCCCGGCCATCACGTCGCGGGGCGGGGGCGGCGGTTTGACCTCGGCCTTGGCGTCGGTCTTGCCGTCCGTCTTGCCGTCCGTCTTGGCCGGCGGCTTCGGCTTCATCACGAGGTGCATCCAGATCCCCGTGTCGTCGCCTGTATCACCGGGCGTCAGGTCCGCGGCGATCCCGTCGTCTTCATAGTGCACGCGCGTGACGTCCGACTTGCCCGCGTCGATGACCGTCACGGCGCCGGGGGCGTGCTCCGGCTCCCGCTGCCAGGTCGCGTACATCGTGACCAGGCCGAGCGCGGCGATGCCGCCCTGCACGGCCAGCGCGCGGCCGGTCATTGCGATCCTCCTGGCGCATCCGTGGGCGGCGGGGCGGCCGGCGGCGACGGCGGCGGCGCGCTCTTCGACTGACGCCGCTTCCGCCGCGATTTGCGGGTGACGGCGACGCCGGCGCCGATGACCAGCGCCGGGGCGAGGAAGATCGTCGAGTAGAACCAGCCGACGTCCTGCTTGCGCGAGTGGACGATCTTGACGTCCGCCTCCGTCGAGACCTGGCCGGAGAAGGCCTCGTCACCCGTCAGCCAGTGGATCACGTCCAGCGCCAGACCGCCGTTCGCGGCCACCTTGATCGTCTCGTCGCTGATCCAGTCGGAGTCGGCGATGACGAAGATCCGGGCGTCCTTCTTGGTGGCGGCGGCGGCCAGCTCCCACTGGCGCTTGTCCTCGCCGGGGTCCATCGTGTAGTTGCCGTTCTTGTCGACGAAGGTGGCGTACTGCGCCTTGATCGTGGCGTCGACCGGGATCGCGGCGCTCCGATCCCGCTTGGTGTTGATCCAGCCCGCGCCTGGCAGCACGATCGGCGCGCGCTGCCCGAAGCGCGCCAGGGTGGCGACCGATGGGTGGGAGGAATAGGTCGACGTGATCAGGTTGACGCGATCGCTGATCTTCTGTTCGATCCGGCGGGCGTAGACCTGCTCGTTGGCGAGGGTCTCTGCCTTGAACTCGAGGTTCAGCGGGCCGAGCACCTCGTGCATGTCGACCTTGTTTTCGGGGTCGAGCGCGATCAGCACGCGACCGCCGCCGTCGATGTAGTGGTTGATCGCGGTGGATTCCTCGGGCGAAAAGGGCGACCGCGGTCCGATGATCGCCAGCACCGTGACACCCGTCGGAACCTCGTTCATCAGGCCGTCGGCCGCGCTGATCGGGCGGGTGGCGTAGGTCTGATCGATCAGCATGTCGCGCAGGAACGCGATGCCGGGACGCTTGTCGGTGTCGGTCTCGCCGCGCTCCCAGGTGCGCTCGCCGTGGCCGAGCGTGAAGCCGATCGTGCGCATCGGCTTGACGATCGTCATCAGGCGCTGCTGAACTTCTTTGTCCAGGGTCTTCAGGGCCGACTTCGCGCCCTCCATGTCCTTCGGCAGGCCGAGCTGCTCGTGCCGGCTGCCGCGCACGAACACCAGTATGCCGTTGGTGGAGACCCCGTACTCCTTGGCTTTGATCGGGTCGATGTCGAAGTCGTAGTGCGTGATCTTGAGCTGGGGCGATTCCTTGACCAGGTCGGCCAGGTAATCGTCGACCTCGTCGCGCACCTCGTTCGGCGACGGGAAGAACACCGCGACCTCCACCGGCTGATCGAGGTTGCGCGTGATCCGACGCGTCACCTCGCCCGGGCGCGACGTCCGGAAGTAGGCGAGGTCCAGCTTCTTGTCGCGTTCCGAAGCGACGTACGCGAACGCGAACGCCGAGGTCAGGACGGCCGCGACGCCGATGCCCGACAGCATCGCGCTGCGGATCCGGCCCAGCTCCAGTCGCGGCGCCCGCGCCATCTCGGCGTGGGAGAGCTCGACGAGCAGGATCGGCCAGGCGGCCGCCGACCAGACGACTGGCCACAGCACCGCCAGCACCGTCGACAGCTTGGGCCAGTTCTTCTCGA
>DATFXS010000641.1:0-2512 GCA_035315605.1 Polyangia bacterium | reverse complement strand
GGCGAGGGCGGCGAGGACCCGGCCCGCTACGTCCTCGACCCCAACGGCGACTCGCGCAACAGCGCCATCAAGCAGGTCGCGTCCGGACGGTTCGGCGTCAACAGCCACTACCTGGTCAACGCCGACGAGATCCAGATCAAGATGGCGCAGGGGGCGAAGCCGGGTGAGGGCGGCCAGCTGCCCGGGTCCAAGGTCTACCCGTGGATCGCGAAGGTCCGCTACTCGACGCCGGGGGTGGGGCTGATCTCGCCGCCGCCCCATCACGACATCTATTCGATCGAGGATCTGGCGCAGCTGATCCACGATCTCAAGAACGCCAACCCGCGCGCGCGCATCAGCGTGAAGCTGGTCGCCGAGGTGGGCGTCGGCACGATCGCGGCCGGCGTCGCCAAGGCGCACGCCGACCTGGTCCTCATCAGCGGCCACGACGGCGGCACCGGCGCCTCGCCGCTCACCAGCATCAAGCACGCCGGCATCCCGTGGGAGCTGGGGCTGGCCGAGACGCACCAGGTGCTGGTGCTGAACGATCTCCGCAGCCGGATCGTCGTCGAGACCGACGGCCAGCTGAAGACCGGACGCGACGTCGTCGTCGCGGCGCTGCTCGGCGCCGAGGAGTACGGCTTCTCGACGGCGCCGCTGGTGGCGGTCGGCTGCATCATGATGCGCGTCTGCCACCTCAACACCTGCCCGGTGGGCGTCGCCACGCAGAACCCCGAGCTGCGCAAGAAGTTCACGGGCACGGCCGACCACGCGGTCAACTTCATGAAGTTCGTGGCCCAGGAGGTGCGTGAGCTGATGGCCGAGCTCGGCTTCCGGACCGTCAACGAGATGATCGGTCACACCGAGGTCATCGAGATGAAGCCCGCCGTCGATCACTACAAGGCGCAGGGGCTGGACTTCTCGAAGATCCTCTACCAGCCCGACGTCGGCCCGGACGTCGGCCGCTACCAGACCGAGGCCCAGGACCACGGCCTCGAGGCGTCGCTGGACATGACGGCGATCCTGCCGCTCTGCAAGCCGGCCATCGAGCGCGGCGAGAAGGTCGAGGCGAAGCTGCCGATCCGGAACGTCAACCGCGTGGTCGGGACGATCACGGGCAGCGCGGTGACGCGCGCGCACGGTCCGAACGGGCTGCCCGACGACACCATCAAGCTGCACTTCACCGGGTCGGCGGGGCAGAGCTTCGGCGCGTTCGTCCCGCGCGGCATGACGCTGACGCTGGAAGGCGACGCGAACGACTACCTCGGCAAGGGGCTGTCGGGCGGCAAGCTGATCGTCTTCCCGCCGCGCGACTCGACGTTCGTCGCCGAGGAGAACATCGTCATCGGCAACGTGGCGCTCTACGGCGCCACCAGCGGCGAGGCGTTCGTGCGTGGCGTCGCCGGCGAGCGCTTCTGCGTGCGCAACAGCGGCGCCAGCGCGGTCGTCGAGGGCGTCGGCGATCACGGCTGCGAATACATGACGGGCGGTCGCGTCGTCGTGCTCGGACCGACGGGGCGCAACTTCGCGGCGGGCATGTCGGGCGGCGTCGCCTACGTGCTGGACGACGAGGCGCGCTCGTTCGCGCGCCGCTGCAACAAGGAGATGGTCAGCCTCGGCAAGCTGGAGGACCCCGAAGAGGTCAAGCTGGTGCACGACCTGGTGTCGCGGCACGCGCAGCTGACCGGGTCGAAGCGGGCGGAGGAGATCCTCGCCTCGTGGAACCAGCTGGTGCCGTCGTTCGTGCGCATCATGCCCAACGACTACCGGCGCGTGCTGGAGGCGCAGGCGAAGATGCGCGCCTCCGGTCTGTCCCAGGAAGAAGCCGAGATGGCCGCGTTCGAGCAGAACTCGAAGGACGCGGCGCGCCTGGGCGGCAAGTAGGGCGCGCATGGGCAAGCTGACGGGCTTCATGGAGTTCGAGCGGCACGATGTGCCGTCGCGCGATCCCAAGACGCGCGTGCGCGACTGGCTGGAGTTTCACGATCACCTGCCCGAGACGACGCTCAAGGAGCAGGGCGCGCGCTGCATGGACTGCGGCGTTCCGTTCTGTCACACCGGGACGTTGCTGGCGGGCGGCGCGTCCGGCTGCCCGATCAACAACCTGATCCCGGAGTGGAACGACCTCGTCTACCGCGGGCAGTGGCGCGAGGCGCTGGCGCGCCTGCACAAGACCAACAACTTCCCCGAGTTCACCGGCCGCGTCTGCCCGGCACCCTGCGAGGGATCGTGCGTGCTCGGCATCAGCGAGCCGGCGGTCACCATCAAGAGCATCGAGCAGGCGATCATCGACAAGGGCTTCGCCGAGGGCTGGGTCGTCGCGGAGCCGCCCGAGAAGCGGACCGGCAAGAAGGTCGCGGTCGTCGGATCGGGGCCGGCGGGCTTGGCGGCGGCGGCGCAGCTGAACAAGGCGGGCCACACCGTCACCGTGTTCGAGCGCGACGATCGCATCGGCGGTCTGCTGATGTACGGCATCCCGCCCATGAAGCTGGAGAAGGACGTCGTCGACCGACGCGTGAAGCTGATGGCGCAG
>DATFXS010000640.1:0-3606 GCA_035315605.1 Polyangia bacterium | reverse complement strand
GCCGCCGCGCCGCCTTTTCCGCGGCGTCGTGATCCTTGCCGTGGGGCTCGCGCGCCAGATACGTGCGATAGAACCGGGCAGCGGCGACGTCGTTTCCGATCTCGCGGTTCATCTCACCCAGCCGAAAAAGCAGGCTGGCGTCGCCCGAAAGCTCGTAGGCGCGCTTGTAGCCCTCGATCGCTTCCAGCGTCCGGCCGGCGGCGTACGCCCGGCGCGCTTGCTCGATCGCGTCACGCGCGTCGGCCGAAGGCGCCTGGTCACCGGCCCTTGCCGGGCTGACCGCAAGCACCACTGCAATTGCCACGAACGCCGAACGAGGAACGAGACCGGACACCACCGCGAGCCCCCTTGGTGAACGAGGTGACTGCATAACGAGCCCGCGGCTCGCTTATTCACCAGGGAACTGCGAACGAAAAATCCGCCGTAGATCGCGGATCGAATCGTACGTTTTTCAGCGCGCGCGTGGCCGCCCGCGCGGTCAACGTTTGGCGAAGCGCATCTCGATGGCGCCGAGGATGAACCCCCAGCCGTCGCCGTGCTGGCGTCCGAAGTCGTCGTCCGGCACGCCCGTATGCCGCAGGGTGACGCGCGTCCCCTTGCCGTCCGGTTCCAGGGTGAGGGTGACGACCGATTCGAGGCCACGGGTGCCCTCGGACATCCAGGTGTGCTCGATGCGCCGTCCCCGGTCGAGGGCGACGAACCGCCCGTAGTGAGCCCAGTCGCGGCCCTCGTGCGAGACGCAGTGATAGAAGAGACCGTCGACTCGGGCATCGAGGATGACGCGCTTCGAACCGAACCACGGGCCGCCGGGGCTCTTCGGGTCCAGCCAGACGTCGTACACCTCTTCAGGGCGCGCGGCGATCGCGCGCGTGATCGTCAAGTCCGTCTGCTTCGGCGCCGTGTAGTTCATCGTCTCTTCTCCCTGTTGGCGAAAAATTCTTCCAGCCGATCCAGTCGATCGTTCCAGTAGCGCTCGTAACGGTGCGCCCAGCGCGCGACCTCGCGCAGCGGCGCCGCGTCGAACGCCAGCACGTGCTCGCGCCCGCGCTGCTCGCGCCGCACCACCCCCACCTTTTCCAGCACCTTGAGGTGCTTCGAGATCCCGTTCAGCGACATCGCGAAGGGCGCGGCGATGTCCGTCACGCGCGCCGGCCCGCGCGCGAGCTGGGCGATGATCGCCCGCCGCGTCGGATCGGCGACCGCCGAAAGCACCTCTCCCAGGGCGTCAGTCATTATTCAACCTCTAGGTTGAATATAATCGACCACGGCCGTCCGTCAAGTCGAGCTCGGAAACCAGCGCAGCCACCCAATCGGTGATCTCCCCGAGGGAGCCGACCGTCGACGGACGGCCACCTTGAAGGAGGAGACGGAAGGAGGTCGAGCCATGGCTGACACGGCGGAGGATCTCAAGCGGAAGATCTCGGAGCAGATCGACGCGGCGAAACAGAAGCTCGACTTGCTCAAGCGCGACATCGAGGGCATGCACGAGGAAGACATGGCGGCGCTGCGCGAGCGGCAGAGCGAGATTCGCGACCGGCTCGAGCAGCAGAGGTCACGCGCGCAGCAGCTTCAAGACCGGATCACGAACTGGAAGAACGAGAAGCAGGAGCAGACCATCGACGCCATCGCGTCCTGGAAGCGGAAGCTCGAGTTCGAGAAGCTGCAGCGGCACGCCGAGCGCGCCGAGAGCTACGCCCTCGACATGGTGACGGTCGCCGCCAACGACTTCGAGGAAGCGGAGCAGGCGGTCTTCGAGGCGATCGCGGCGCGGCTGGAGGCCGACCAGGCGCTGGCGCCGTCGTGACCGGTGCCGCGCGCTGCGCTTCGAAGCATCACCACCAGGCCATGCTGGCCCAGGCGTACGTGCCCGCGCTCGCCTCGAAATAGTAGTAGCCGTTGTACTTGGTGGGCAGCGGCATCGCGCCGCACGTCTTGGTGACGTCGTTCACCTGCAACGTCCGGCCGTCGAAGCTGGAACAGTTCCAGCCGTTGATGGTGTCGGGCGTGCGGAAGCAGTACGGCCCGGTGGTGTTGAAGGAGCCCGACTGACCGCCGCTGATCGTCGCGGCCGGCGTGCACGGCTCGGTGCCGCCCGAGGTGCCGCCGCTGCCGGTCGTGCCGCCGCTGCCGGTCGTGCCGCCGGTGCCGGTCGTGCCGCCGCTGCCGGTCGTGCCGCCGCGGCCGGTGCTGCCGCCGCTGCCTCCGGTGCTGCCCCCGGTGCCGCTGCTGCCGCCCTTGCCGCCGCTGCCCGTGCCGGCGCTGCCGCCCGTGCCGGCGCTGCCGCCCGTGCCACCACTGCCGCCCTTACCGGCGCTTCCCGCCGCCCCGCCGCTTCCGCCGCTTCCGCCCGTGCCGCCGCCGCTGCCGCCGGTGCCGGTGGTGACGGTCGTCCCCTGGCCGACGAACGTGGTGACGCTGGTGGCGGGCAGCGTGGCGGTGAAGTTGTCGGTGGCGGCGATGCTGGCCTGGCTGGCCAGGTCCGCCGTCGGCGACGTCTGCCACGGCGTCACGCTGGTGGTCGTGAATCCACCAAGCACGAAGCGCTCGGACACCGCCGACGTGTTCTGGTTGATCGCGACGATCGTGAACTTCCCCGTCGCCGTGTCGCGGAACGCCGAGACGTAGACGCCCGTCTTCGGGTTGGCGGTGGCGCCGATGCGCGTGTAGCCGGGCCGGATGAAGCGGCTGTAGTTGCCCATCGCGTAGGCGCGCTTCGGGTGGTTGGTCGAATTGAACAGCACGCCGTTGCCGAAGGTCGAGTTCCACAGCCACCAGAAGTGCCACGCACTGACGTCGGCGATCGTCAGGTGGTCGTGCATCATCTTCACGTTGTTGAGCGCGTTGGTCATCGTGGTGTCGGTGGTCGTCGTGTCGTAGACCTCCGTCATCCAGACTTCCTTGTTGTTCTGGAAGGCGAGCGTGTAACGGAACGGCGTCGTGCCGTAGGAATGCGTCGCGACGATTCCGAGATAGCCGCGCGCCGTCGCGTCGTTCAGCAACCCGTCGGCGAACTCGGCCAGTCGGCCCCAGTTCTGCGATTCGGGCGCCAGCAGCTTGACCGCGGGCGCCTTGCTGGCGAACGCCGGTCCGAGGTTGTCGCGGAAGAAAGTCAGGAACTGCGCCCCCGTCCACTGCACCGTCTCCCAGGTGTTGACGTAGTCGGGCTCGTTCTGCGCCGAGACGGCGACAAGGTTGATGCCCTGGTTCTTCATCGACACCGCGAAGTCGGCCAGCCGGTTCGCCCAGTCGCCGTAGTGCGTGTCGATCAAATAGCCGCCGTTGGCGGTATCGTTGTTCGTCTTCCACGCGGCCGGCGGCGACCACGGCGTCGCCCAGACCTTCGCGCCGCGCGCCAGCGCCTTCTGCGCGGTGGCCGTCTCCCAGGTGGTGCCGCTCGGGTCGATGCGGATGCGCAGCAGGGACAGCGCGAGGCCGCCGCTGCCGAACGCGAAGTCGGCGTCGGCGTCGGGAATGTTCTGCGCGACCCAGGCCGAGCTGGCGCCGAACCCCTCAATCTTCTGGTGAAGATCGGTCCAGGTGACGGTCACGTCGCCCGGGTTCGCCGTCGCCGCGAGCCGCCCGACATCCACCGGCTCGTTTTCGTCC
>DATFXS010000639.1:0-2361 GCA_035315605.1 Polyangia bacterium | reverse complement strand
TGCAGGTTGGCGACCATCCGGTCTTGCTCCTCCACCGAGGTGCCGGGCTTGGTCACGAAGTGCACGAGGAAGTCTGGTTCCTTGAACGTCGGGAACAGGTCCTGCCCGAGGTGCGGGTAGATGACCAGGCCGCCAGCGATCGCCACCGCGGCGACCACGGGCAGGCCCCACTTGGTGACCCGCCAGGCCCGCTGCCCCGCCCGCCCGCCGCCCAGCAGCGGCGTTAGGATCGCCTGGTAGCAGCGCTTGAGCGCGCGCATGAGCGGCGGATCCGTCCGCGCGAGCCGCGCCCAAGACATCAGCATGAGGCCCAGGGCGGGCGTCACGGTCAGGGCGACGAGCATCGACGCGAGCACCGCGGCACTGTAGGCGATCGCGAGCGGCTTGAAGAACGCGCCGGTCAGCCCGCCGACCAGCATGACCGGGATGACCGCGACGATGTTGATGACGGTCGCATAGAAGATCGCGACCCGGACCTCCAGCGAGGCGGCGAGCACCAGGTGGAGGGGGGTCGTCTTGTGGCCGGCGGCACGCCAGGCGCGGAGCCGCCGCACGATGTTCTCCATGTCGATGATCGCGTCATCGACGACCACCCCGACGGCGACCGCGAAGCCGGCCAGGATCATCGTGTTGATCGTCGTGCCCATCAGGTCCAGCACGATCGCGGCCGCGCCCAGCGACAGCGGGATCGCTAGCAGGCTGACAACCGCCGCCCGCCACTGGAACAAGAACAGGAACAAGACGAACACCACCAGGACGCAGCCGATCACGACGGCCAGGGTCAGGTTGTGGATGGCCATCTCGATGAACGTCGCCTGGCGGAAGATCTGCGAGTTGATCTTGACGCCTGGCAGGCCCGGCTGGATCTGCGAGAACGCCTGCAGGATGCCGTTGGTGACGTCGACGGTGTTCGCGCCGGGGAACTTCTCGATGACCAGCATCAGCCCGGCGCCGCCGTTGATGACGGCGTCGCCGGCCAACGGCGGGTAACCGTAGGTGACATCCGCGACGTCGCCGATCCGGATGAACTTGCCGTTCTTCATCGCGAGCGGCGCGGTCGCCATCTGGGCGGCGGTCGTGATCGGCTGGATGTTGTAGACCGAGAGCTGCTGGCTCCCGACTGTCAGCGTGCCCAGCGACCCGACGGCCGCGCCGCTGGTGTACTTCAGCTCGCCGCTGTCGATGGCATCGGCGGACGCGGACATGAGCTGGTCAAGCGAGATGTTGTTGGCCGCCATCTTCGCCGGGTTGGCTTCGACCATGATCTGCTTGTTGCGGAACCCCCAGATCGCCACGTTGGCCACGCCGGGCATCGCCATCAGCTTGGGCCGGATGGTGTACTGCGCGATCATCGACAGGTCCATCTCCGACAGCGAGCTCGACGTAACGCCGATCTGCATCACCCGGCTTGTCGCCGACACGATCGGGTACATCTGCGGCGGGTCGCACCAGCTCGGCAGGTTGTGCGCGGTGGCCTGCAGGCGCTCCTGGACGAGCTGCCGGGCGTGCAGGACGTTGGTGCCGCCGCGGAAGTACAGCCAGATCGCCGAGAGCTGCGGCTCGGAGTCCGACCGCACGTTGTAGACCCCGGGCACGCCCTGCAGCGCCTGCTCCAGCGGCACCGTGGTGAGCTGCTCGACCTCTTGGGGCGACAGCCCCAGGCAGGACGTCTGGATCTCGACGGATACCGGCGCGAACTCCGGGAACACGTCGACCTTCTGGTGGCCGATCGAGATCGCGCCAAAGTAGAGCAGCACGAACGCCAGCCCGGCAACAACGTACCGGAATCGGAGGCTCGTCGCGACGATCCAGCGCATTGGTGGAGCCCCCTAACCCGCTAGCTTCCCTGTCCGCAGCCCACTACCACTCACGGTCAGGTCTCCTCACCCACACTGTTCTGGACGCCCAGCAGTTCTTCGGCTCCGTCGGTCACGACGCGCTCGCCGAGGGTGACGCCGGACGCCACCGTAACCTGGCCGCCGCTGACGGCGTCAACCTTGACGAAGTGCCTCGTGTAGGTCAGCGTCCCGGCGGACACGTAGACGGCTATCTGCCCGTCCGGCTCATACAGCAGCGCCGCGTACGGGAACGTGGCCGCGCCGCCCGGCCCGGCCGATACGGGGGCCGTCTCCAGCCCGATCCGCTGAGCGCCCAGCGGCGTGAGCACAATGCTCGGCGTCGCGGTGCCCGGCAGCGTCACCAGCTTCGAGGTGGGCGACTGCGCCGCGCTGGAAGCCGACGAGGCGCACCCGGCAAGCCCCGCCGTCGCCGCGACGGCCGCGCCGACGAGGAGGCCCGCGAGCCGCATCTTCCGCATATCAGACATGACCTGGATACCTTTCTCCACGCTCTTCAGCTCAG
>DATFXS010000638.1:0-4936 GCA_035315605.1 Polyangia bacterium | reverse complement strand
GTCCCGCCTCGTCCGCCCGCTCCGGCGGCGCCCACGCCCCCAGCGCCTGTTCCGCCCGACCCGCCCCGACCGCCGGCGGCGCCGCCACGGCCTGACGCGCCGCCCGCCGCGCCGCCGGTGCCCGCGCCCGACGCACCGCCGGTGCCGGCGCCGCCCGCCGCGCCGCCCGTTCCTCCGACACCGGCCGTTCCCGCCGCGCCCGCTCCTGCCGAGTCACCTCCCGTTCCCGAGGCGCCGCCACCCTGGCCTGATCCGCTCGCGCCGCCGACGCCGGCTGAGCCCTGGGACCCGCCTGAACCGGCGGCTCCCCCGCCGGCACCCGTGCCGGTGACGGTGCTGCCGTTTTGAGCGCACCCCGCGCCCAGCGACAGAGTCAGAGCAACAGCGAAGAAGGTTCCCAGCCCGAGCCGACAGGTCGACATGTGCGGTGAAGCGATGTCACGAGTCACCCGCGGCGATCACGAAACCAGCGCGCAAGATCCGCGAGAGTGAGCCACACCACACGCGCGGCGCCGATCAGTAGATCTGGAACGAGAGATAGTTGCCAATCTCAGCGCCCGTCCACCAGACGCGATAGTCGCGCCCGTCGAGCGTCAGGGTCCCGATCGACTTTCCCGACACCCGCGTCGCCGGCGTCGTCCCGAACACGAGATCCCAAAGCGAGAGGGCCGGGTTGTTCTGGTCCGCCGGCGCGTACGCGCAGCTCGCTTCCGCCGACACCGCGACGCCGAGGACCTGCGCCATCTCTGACGCCGCGGCGGCGCTGAACGGCGGCTGCGTGAAAACGAAGGCGAGCAGCAGCGGCCCCTGCTGCGGGCCCCGCAACGCCATCGCGGACCCGGTCCGCATCGAGATCCAGAATTCCTGACCGGGGCTCGGCTCGGGAAAGATTGCGTCCGGCGCGCAGACCTGGACCTGAGGCCTCAGATACTGCCCGTTCACGAGACCCGGCACGTCGAACTCAAAGCAGGAGCTGTTCTCGACGCGCTTGATGTAGAAGATCGGGCCGTCGTAGGCGGTGTCGGGATTTATCTCGGCGTCGATACCCACGTAAACGCCGGGATCGACGTCGTTCCCCTCGGCGCACGCCGGCGCCGTTCCGATCGGCAGCGACTGCGCCAGGCTGACGAGATCTTGCGCGCGGAACTCGAGCGCGATGCCGTCGTCGCCGACCCAGTCGCTGCAGGTCGGCGCGCCGAACGTCTCTTTCTGGGCGCTGACCCGGACGTCGTAGTCGAATCCGTCGATCGTCACCGTCGCGGTGTCGCTGTCGGCTATCTGAACGACGGTGTCGCCCTGCACGTCGACGGCTTCGTACTGGACCGTGCCGCCGCGGTTGCAGCAGCTTGGGTCGGGCGCCGAGCACGTCGAGGTGACAGCCCCCAGCGGCAGCGGTGACGCCAGCGGGGCGTACGGATCGTTCACGCGCCGACCGGCGCCAAACAGCATCCGCCCGTTTTCGCCGTCGCGTACGACGAGTGACCACGGGGAAGGTTCGTAACCGAGCGCGTCCACCGGATTGGCCGCCGGATTCTTCGACAACCAGACCTGAGCGTCGAGAGGCAGCACCGGCATCGGATCCAGGCCCGTGATCCGGGCGTGCAGCAGCGCCGACGCTCCCGCCGGCTGGAAGGCGAGCACGAGCTCGGAGGCGATGCTCCGTTCGACGGTCGCCGGCCCGTCGTACGGACCGGCGGCGCCGCCTATTGTCTGCACGGACGTCCTCGTTCCGAAGAAGGCGTGCGCGCCGCACGGCATGGGCGCAACGCCGCCGGTGCCGCCACAGGTCCCGACCGCGCCGGCCGTGCCGCCGGTGCCGGCTGTGCCGCCAGTACCGCCGGTGGCCCCGGTGCCAGCGGTGGCCCCAGTGCCGGCGGTGGCCCCGGTGCCGCCGATCCCCGTCGTGCCCGCGGCGCCGGTGTCTCCCATCGCGCCGCCAGGCCCGCCGCCGTCCGGGGCCGGAGCGTTGAGCGAGCTTCCGCAACCGGCGCCCCACATGAGCAGCAGACCACCGAGCCACCACCCGCTGCTTTCTGCCGTCATGCACCGCATCGCACGCTCGGGGATGCAATCAAAATACCAGGCCGCGAAGAACCGGCATTGCGCGGAGATCATTCGCGCCGATCTCGGGTGCCGCGACATCCGTGTCGTGATCCGTCGCCGCCGCACTGGCGAGCCGTACAAGCCCGTCAGAGCGTGCTGATTTGGTGGCCGCGTGTCTCGCGGATGAAGAGCGATCCGATCACGAAGGTGAGCGCGGAGACGATCACCGGGTACCAGAGGCCGGCGTAGATGTGCCCCCGGGCGGTGACCAGCGCGGCCGCGGTCAGCGGCAGCATGCCCCCGAACCAGCCGTTGCCGATGTGGTACGGCAGCGACATCGACGTGTACCGGATGCGCGCGGGGAACAGCTCGACGAGGAACGCGGCGATCGGTCCGTAGACCATGGTGACGAAGATGACCTGGATCAGGACGAGCAAGATCAGCAGCGGCACGTTGACGTCCGCGGGGTTCGCCTTCACCGGGTAATTGAGCGCCTTCAGCGCCGCAGCGAGTTTCGGCTCATCGACGCCGACGAGCTCGACGCCGTTGATTCGCGTCACCGGCTTCGCGCCCGGCTCGCCCTCGATGCTGTCGAACGACAGGCTGCGCTTCGCCAGGAGGTCGTGCGCCTTGTCGCAGTCGCTGAACACGGTCTTGGGGTTCGGGAAGAGGTGCACCTGGCAGCCGGTGGCGGTCACGGTGATCTGCGTGTTCGCGGTGAACGTCGCCAGGGCAGGGTTCGCGGCGTGCGTCATCGCCTTGTAGAGCGGGAAGTACGTGACGGCACCGAGCAGACAACCCGCCATCATGATCTTCTTGCGGCCGATCTTGTCGGACAGCCAGCCGAAGAAGATGAACATGCCGGTGCCGAGCGCGAGCGCGGCCGCGATGATGATGTACCCGGTCTTCCAGTCGAGCTTGAGCGTGCCCGTCAGGAAGAAGAGCGCGTAGAACTGGCCCGTGTACCAGACGACGCCCTGCCCGGCGGCGGCGCCGAACAGCGCGAGCAGCACGACCTTCGCGTTCGCCCAGTTGCCGAAGCTGTCCCGGATCGGCTGCTTGCTCCCTTTGCCCTCCGCCTTCATGCGCACGAAGATGGGCGACTCGTTCAGCTTGAGCCGGATGTAGACCGAAATCACCAGCAGGATGAGCGAGAGGAGGAAAGGGATCCGCCACCCCCATTCGCTGAACGCCTTCTCGTCCATGTTCGCGCGGCAGCTGAAGATCACGAGCAGCGAGACGAAGAAGCCGATCGTCGCGGTGGTCTGGATCCAGCTCGTGTGCAGCCCGCGTTTCGAATCGGGGGCGTGCTCCGCGACGTAGGTCGCCGCGCCGCCGTACTCGCCGCCGAGGGCCAGGCCCTGGGCGAGGCGCAGCACCATGAGGAGGATCGGGGACAGGAAGCCGACCTTGGCATATGTCGGCAGAACGCCGACCAGCGCCGTGGACAGACCCATCACGAGGATCGTGATCAAGAAGGTGTACTTCCTTCCCACCAGATCGCCGATCCGCCCGAACACCAGCGCGCCGAAGGGACGGACCAGGAACCCGGCGGCGTAGCTGACGAAGCTGCCGAGCAGCGCCGCCGTCGCGTTGGTCTTCGGGAAGAACAGCGTCGCGAAGAACGGCGCCAGCGTCGCGTACAGGTAGAAGTCGTACCACTCGAACACCGTGCCCAGCGAGGATGCGAAGATGACCTTTCGCACCTCGCGCGAATCGAGCGATGCGGAGCCGTTGGATGGCGTCATGTCGGTCGCCTTTCCGGCCGCAGCTTGCCGGCCTCAGCCTAGTAGAAGTACAGCTGCCACTGGACGTTGAACTGGTTGACGGATCGCGCGGCGTTCTCGGTCTTGGCGTTCGTGTAGAACGCCTTGAGGTTCGAGTTGTGGCCGAAGGGCCACCACGCGAGGCCGCCGCCGAGCCGGGTCGTATCGTTCTCGTTGGTGACCCAGAGGTGTTCGACGCGGATGATCGGGGACAGCGCGGCGGCGCCGATCAGAAAGCCGGCCTCGCCCATCAGCGCCGACTCGCGGTTGGGGAACGTGACGATGCCGCCGTTGGCGTTCCAGTAGGCGTAGTTGATCTGCGCCGTGATGACGTTTGGACCGAGCGGGAAATCGAGGAAGCCGTCGACGGCGAAGTAACGCCAGGAGTCCTGGAGGTCGACCGAGCCGCCCACCGACAGGATCCTCTTGGCACCCAGGTACGTCCCCGCATAGAAGAAGCCCGGCTCGGGATCGAGCAGGTTCACCTGCAGGCGCCCCGTGAACCGGAAGAAGTTGCGCGCGACGACGTCGGTCGCTGTCGCGGCCTCGCGCCGGCCCTGGAACAGGCCGGCGCGGTACTCGAGGTGTCCGTCCACCACCAGGCCGCGCAGCTGGAGGCCGGCGTCGCGGCCGACCGGGCTGGCCGATGCGTTGAACGGCGCCGCCACGCCGCTCTGGAACGTGTAGGTGAAGTAGTCCCACGAATACAGCGTGGTCGCGCCCTGGACCGCGTTGTGGGCGAGCGGCGGCAGCATGTAGCCGACGTCGACCTTGATCATGTCGCCGTACGCCTTCCAGGTGCCGATGGCGTCCTGGATGTTCATCCCCGGCGTCGCCTTCGTGCCCGGGTCGGGCATGCCCATCATGGGCGGCTCGGTGAGGAACAGGTTCGGAAAGTCGGTGTCTACGAAGTACTCGAAGACGCCGAGCAGCGTGCCGCCGAGGAGGATGCGCGTCCGGCGGATGTAGAGATCGTTGGAATAGCCGTTCAGCGTCGCGCTGCTGACCGACTGAAACTGCGGCTGCAACAGAAGGCCGAGCCGGATGCTGCTGCCGTTTGGCGACTCGATCTTGAGCGGCGATTGGGCCGGCGGCGAGAGGACATAGCCCGAGGCCGGCGCGGCGGG
>DATFXS010000637.1:0-6300 GCA_035315605.1 Polyangia bacterium | reverse complement strand
CCGCATCGATCAGATCAACCACCGCCACGCCGGCGTGCTGCCCCAGCGGTCCGTCCACCTGCCGCAGCAGATCCGCGCCGTCGGCGCTGATCGTCCCGTCGATCAGCGTCGTCGCGCCCGCGTCGTCCGTGCAAGCGATCGGCGACGTGACGCCGCGAAAGTCGCCCCAGTGCATCCAGGGACCGTCCACCTGTCGCATCAGCAGGCGCCGGCGCGCGCCCGGCCCGTCGGGGCGATGGCACGACGTGCAGTCGAGCGGCGTGTCCTCCAGATCGCGGTCGGCGTAGAGCGTCCAGCCGGTCCAGCCGCTCTCCAGGCGGTCGGTCAGGAGATCGGCGGGCGTACATCCGCCCGGGCAAGCCGGCTGGAACGCCAGCAGGTAGAAATTGAAATCGTCCGCCGCCGGGTCGTAGCCGACCATCTCGACGAACGGCTCGCCGCGCGAGAACGCGGCCGCCGCGATCCGCCCATCGTCGAGCGGCGAGTAACGCGGAAACACGACGACGCGCGGGTTCAGCGCCGAGACCGTCCGCGCCGCCAGGCCGAGCGAGTGCGTCGCCACCGCCGCCCGATCGCCGGCGCCTGGGGCAAGGCCGAGCGCGCCGTAGAGATCCGTCAACCCGCCGAGCGCGGGGGCGGGCGACGCGCAGAGAGCGCGCGCGACGGGATCGGCCGCGCCGCGCGCGCAGGTGACGGCGGTCTGCGCCGGCCCCGTGCCCACGCGTTGCAACCAGACGCGCTCGACGTCGCCCGGCGACACCGCGAACCCGACGAACGCCGGGCTGTCGTCGCCGCACCCGGCGGCGGCCGCGGCCGCGAGCGGCACGACGACGAGCAGCGCGCGGCGGCTTCGGCGCCGGGCCGCGATCAGGATCAGCAAGCCCGCCAGCAGCAGGGATGCCGCGGGCGACGCCGCGCCGCCGACCGAGCAGGCGCAACCGCCGCCGCCGACCGCGTCGCTCGCGCCGTCCGCGCCCGCGTCGGCCCCGATCGAGATGTTCGCGCAGTGATGATAGAAGCAGTTGCCGCTGGCGCCGACGTCGGCCTGCATGAACTCGAGGACCTGCAGCGTGCAGCCGCTGCACGTGACGTCAGCCGGCAGCGTCACCTGGAACGACTGCGGCCCCGTGAACGGATCGCTGTGCGCCAACATGCCGTCCGCGACCACGGGAAAGACCGGCGGACTCTGGATCGCCAGGTCCATGCACGTTCCCGGCAGCGTCGTCTCGGGATCGGGCGGCAGGCCGTCCGGCCCCGTCGTCGACAGCACGGCGCGGTAGTGGCCCGGATGAAACACCGCCTCGTCGATGGTGACGGTGATCGTCTGCCCCGGCTGGAACGCCGTCACCGCGTTGGTCGGCACGGCGGCGATCTGAGGATCCGCCTGACCGCAGGGCGCGCTCTTCTGGGGATTGCCGTTACTGTCCTGGTCAACCCAGCTCGACGGCGACTGCAGCACGAAATGGCCGCGGGCGACGCCCGGCGTGAGACAGACCGCGACGGCCGCGGCCACCGCGGCGACCTGGGCATTCCGCATCGTGCTTCCCTGCAGACATGTCGATGTCCGGCCGCCAGTCGTTCCGTCGCGTCATCGGGCGCGCGGCGCGAGCGCCACGCGCACCAGCGCCACGACCAGGAGCAGCGCCCCCGGCGGGACCAGCAGGATGCCGAGCGACGGATCGCCCTCGCTGTTGAGGACGCCGCCCAGAAAGAACCCGAGCGGCATCAGCACTGCGCCCCACCGGATCATCGCCATGACGCGCGCGCGGATCGCTTCCGGAATGTGCGCCTCGCCGAGCGCCGCGGCGACCAGGCAGAGGATGCCGAGCAGGGTCCCGTGCGCGTGCGCGAGCCGCCACATCTCTCGGCGCACGTCGCTGGCCAGGTACGCCTGCGCCTTGAATCCGTGCAGCGCCTCCAGCGTCACGCCGAACGGCAGCGAGATCGCCAGCAGCAGCCAGCCGGTGCGCAACGTCTTCTGGATCGCGCGATCGCCCGTCATTCACCCACCGATATCACGTGGCTGCGCTGCAGGCCCAGCAACGGCCGGATGCGCGCGAGATCCAGCCGCCAGTCGGACAGGACGAGCTGGCCGGCGGGCGGCGGCGGCAGATGCGCGCCGGCCGCGGCGGCGAAGTGCACCAGCAGCGTCTCCAGCGCCGGATCGCGGACGTCGCGCGCGGCCTGCACGTCGTAGGCGGCAAGTTCGGCGTCGAGCCCGAGGCCGAGCGAGCGGTCGAGCGCCAGCGCCGAGCGCCGCGCCAGGATCCGCACCGCGCCGTACGCGTCGCCGAGCCCGACCAGCGAATGCGCGAGCGCGATCCCGCGCGTCACGGGCGGCGCGCCGGCGCCGGTGCGGCCCAGCGCCGCCACGTAGACCGCCCGCTGCAGCGGATCGCCCGCGTGCAGCGACACAAGCGCCTCGGGCGCCTCCAGCGGAGCGCCGTCCGGACGCGCGCCCGGACGCCGATGACCGGCCCCCCAGAAGTCGCGCATCCGATCGGCGGCCCAGGCGGCGTCGCGGCCGGCGTGGCAAGCCGTGCACGCGTTCGGGCGGCCCGCTTCGACGTCGCGCGCGACGTCGGGCGATTCCACCCGGTGGCTGCGATGGATCTCGAGGACGCCGTAGACGATGCGCGGCATGTGGCACTCGGCGCAGCGCGAGCCGCTGGACTCGGGCGCGTGGTGCGTGTGCGCGCGGACGTCGCGCGCGATCGCGGCGTGGCACTGCGTGCAGGCGCGGTCGCCCAGCCGATCGGGCGCGAGCTGCCCCGCCACGTCGCCCGCGTGCATCGTGTGGCAGCTGGTGCACGCGAAGCGCCCGCCGCGAAAGCAGGGCGACTGGGTCAGGCCGACGTACTCGTAGGCGGTCAGGCGGGCGGTCCCGTCGCTCCAGAAGCGCTGCCGGAAGGTGTCGGGATCGCCGGGCGGCGGCACGGGCGTGTCGCGCGCGATCGGCGTGACGTGGCCGGCCAGCAGGCCGCCCGGGCGGTACGTCGGACCGCCGTCGAGGAACGTCCAGATCTTGTCGATCGGATCGGGGATGCGCTGCGCGTGGCACTGCCCGCACAGCGCCGCGCTCTCGGCCTGACCGACGCGCAGGGGATCGACGACCGCGCCGGCGGATTTGTCGACATTGCCCCCCTTGCCGATCTCGGCCCGGTAGCGCGCCAGCGGCGACGCGTACAGCGCCACGTGCGCCCGCGCCGGACCGTGGCACGACTCGCAGGCGATGCCGATGTCGGCGACGTGCGTGTCGAAGCGCTTGTCGGCGCCGCCTTCCACTGGTCGGAGGCCGGGCGCGACGCCCGTGTTGTGGCAGAAGACGCAGTTCGCGTTCCAGACCGCCTGGTGCTTCGACCAGTCGTCGTCGTCGGGCTCGAGGAAGACGCCGTTGACGTGCAGCCAGCGCGCCTCGCCGATGTGCCAGAGCAGCGGCAGCCGGCGATAGATCGCGCCGTTCGACCCGTCGACGCGTTCGAAGTACTGCTGATAGCGGCGCGACCCGACACACAGCGCCACCTCGGCGTCGCGCGGCCCCTCGCCGCCGAAGGCGGGCAGGTGGAAGAAGAACCGACCGTCCCGCTCGAACGGCGTGGCGGTCGCGCCGAATGCGGTCACGTCCGCGCCGTCGAAGCGGCCGCGCACGGTCGTGCGATCCGGCAGCTGCGTCATCGACGCGTGGTAGGTGCGCCGCCAGCTGGCGTGGTGGTCGGGGTGGCAGGCGCGGCATGCGCTGGCGCCGACGTAGTCCTTGTCGCGCGCGCGGAGCGGCCCCGCCGCCTCGGCCCGCCGCGCGTCGTGGCCCGCCGCCAGCGCGATCCCGACCGCCCCCGGCGCCGCCACCAGGCAGGCAAACACCAGCAGCCGGCCGCGGCGGCTTTCTTCCCGGGTCAGCACCAAGGGTCGGTTCCGAATTGGCCGGCGCGCCGGCAATCCGTGGTCGGTCTAGCGAACAAGGACGTCCACCCCGCGACGATCATATAGTCGAGCGCGGGACCGATGGACGAGAGCTCGACCAGGGGGATGTCCCCGCATCGCGTGCAGGCGCTGGCGGATGGCGTCTTCGCCATCGCGATGACCGTGCTGGTGCTCGGCATTCAGGTTCCGGAGGGCGGCGGCGCCGCCGACCTGCGCGCGCGGCTCTGGGCGCTGGGACCGCGGCTGGCCAGCTACGTCCTCTCCTTCGTGATGCTGGGGGTGCTCTGGATCGGCCACCACTACCAGTTCCACTACATCCGGCGCACCGATCGCGCGCTGCTGTGGCTCAACCTGGTCTTCCTGCTGGCCATCACCTTTCTGCCGTTCAGCACCGGCGTCCTCGGAAACTACTTTCGCGAGCCGCTCGCCGTCGTCCTCTACGGCTCGACGGTCGTCCTGGCCGGAATCTGTCTATTGCTTCACTGGATCTATGCGTCGCACGACGGGCGTTTCGTTCCGCCCGGGCTGGACAGCGGCCTCGTCCGCCTGCTGAGGTTGCGAATCATTGTGGGCCTCGCGCTGTCAGTGATCGCCATCGGGCTCGGCGCCGTCGACACGCGCCTCAGCCTGGTCGTTTTTCTCGCGATCCCGGTGGTGTATTTCATCCGGTCTCGCGTCGACCGCCACCTGACCGACCTTCACCCGGGCGGGTCGTGAGCTCAATCTGGCGTATCCGGCCCCTGGTGTGCGTCCTGGCCGCGACGCTATTCTCGTGCGTTCCGCGGTCACCGGGGACGACTGGCCAGACCGCGAGTCCGCAGCCCGGGCCCCTCGCTGCGGGCGCCAACGCTCGATCGCTTTTCGCAGAACCGTGGGTCTGGAGCGACGACAATGGCGCAACCGTCCGCTTCGAACAATGGCGCGGGACCCCGATCGTCGTCAGCATGCTGTTCACGTCGTGCACGACCACGTGTCCGATGACCATCGAGAAGCTTCGGCGCGCGCAGGAGACGCTCGCGCGCCAGCGGAGCCCCGCGGTATTCGTGCTCGTCACGCTCGATCCCCAAAACGACACGGTCGAGCAGCTGCGGGAATACAAGGTGTCGCGGCACCTTCCGAAGGAATGGCATCTGGTCCGCGGCAGTTACGAACAGACGCGCGCGCTGGCTGATCTCCTCCACATTCACGTCCTGGAGGACGGGCACATCTTTCACGACTCCCGAATCGTCGTCTTCGACCCCGACGGCAAACTGATCGGCCAGCTGCGCGGCTGACGCCCGCGATTCCCGGCATTCCGTATCAGGCGCCGGGCATCGGCATCAGCTCGACCACTTCGATGGAGCTTTCCTTCATGAGGAAGTGCGGGTGTCCCTTGAGGCTCTCCGCGACCGCCTCCTTGGATTCACCCTGCAGGATCGAATAGCCGCCCAGATCGTTGGTCGTCGGGGTGATCCCCTTCGGCGTGACCAGCACGGCTTTCCCGAGCGGCGCGCCCATGTCGACGATCGACTTCCGCGCCTTCTCGCCCCACTTCATCCATTCGTCCATCCCCTTTTTCTGCTGCTCCGGCGTCGCCTGCATCACCTCCGCGAAAGCCGCCGCCGACGCCTTGTAAAGCACGAGAAATTTCTTCATGGCACGACCCCTTTCCGGCCCTTCCCATAAGTCCGACCCGGGCGATGCGCAACCACCAGTTCCGCAACGTCCGGCCACGATCCGCGTCACAAATGCGGCCCCGGCCACGTATCCGAATTCGCCCGGGAGTCGTAGATCCATGACCGGCGCTGGAGCGGCGTGCCAACCGCCAGCCCCCGACTTGACGAAAAAGTTAACGAAAGTGAGCTCCAAGGACACTAACAACTCCGTGGGCGACTCCCCGAAGCCACCCGTCGACACCTCCTGGGACGACGTGGACCAGGCATTTTTTGCGTCCGCGCCGCCCGACGTACCTCAGCCGGCCCCGGAGCCCGAGCGTTTCGACGACCTATTTCCGGACCTACCCGTGGAAGAAAAGCGGGAAGCGCCGGTCGCCCTCCGGCGGGCCGCCGCGGTGGCGACCGCAACCCGCGCCTCGCTGCGCCGCGCCTGGCTGAACGTCGGCCGGGGCGCGCGCCCGGCCATCGCGGCGGCCGGGCGCCAGGCGGCCCGGCTGACGACGGCGACCTGGCGGCAGTCCGCGCGCGCGTTTGGATCCGCGGGACGGGCGACGACGCGGGCGTTGCGGACCGTGCGCCCGGCTGTCGGTCGACTGGTCGGCCGGCTTCGCGTGCCGCGCGTGAATGGACAGGCCGTCGCCATCGCGCTGGCGAGCGTGATGCTGATAATGGGCCTCTCGGCGGTGGTCGTCGCCTCGCGCAGCAGCGCGCGCGCCAACCTGCC
>DATFXS010000636.1:0-2628 GCA_035315605.1 Polyangia bacterium | reverse complement strand
CGCGTAGACGTGGACCTCGTCGGGGGTGATCGCATAGCTGACGCTGTTGCGCACCCCTTCCGGGACGTGTCCGATCCAGTCCTGAGCAAAGTCGTCGATGGTCTGCATCTTCGTCTGCTGGGCGTTGACGCCGTTGTAGAGGACCCACGCCATCAGATCCCACCCGCCGTTGGCCTGAAACGTGTCGGGCGGGATCCCTTCGCTCATGCGGCTCCGGATCACGTTGCGGGCCTCGACGCTGCCCCCCTCCACGCTGCCGTCGATGATCTTGACGGTCGGGTTCTCTTTCTCGAACTCGGCGAGCAAGGCGGCGATCGCCTGGGCCTCGCCGCCCTGCTTCCACCAGTGCACGATCTCGACCGAGCTCGTCTGTGTCGCGCCGCCCGAGCAGGCGGGTAGCAGCCCGGCCGCCAGGATGGCGCACGCCATGCCCCCCACACGCAATGATTCGACACGCGACCTCATCGAAGTTCCCAACCGGCGGCCGCGATAATACCATCCGGCTTCCCGTGCGCCTGAATCGAGTCAGCCCCATCGTCGCGCTCGCCGCGATCGTCGCATGCGGCCTCCTGTCGCCGTCGTGCCGGCGCGGCGGTCCCTCCCGCAACCTGACCGCCGGCAAGCAGCCCATCCGTTCGGCAGACGTCGCCAGTCCCGCCCTGCTGACCGACGATCGATCGGCGGCCGACGGAGCGGAATGGAACGCCGCCGCCGCCACCGCCTTCCAGGGCGATCGGGCCTTCGTCGAGTACGACCTCGGCCAGGTCGAGCCGATCGACGCGGCCTACATCCAGGCCGACAACAACGACGAGTACGTCTTCACCGTGTCCGACGACGGCCAGGCCTTCCGGCCGCTCTGGGTGGCGCCGCCCGTGCCGTCCCCCGGGCTGCGCGGGCGATCGACGGAGGGTCTCGGCGCGCGAGGCCGTTACGTCAGGATGTCGCCGCGCGGGGGCGATGGCGCCTATTCCGTGGCCGAGCTGCAGCTCTGGACCGGCGCGCCCCCTCAATCCGCCGGCCCCACGTCGTCGGAGCTGCTGGCCGCGCGCGTGCGCGCCGACTTCATCTACCTGGTGCTCGCCTTCGCGGTGGTGCTGTTCGTGACGCGCGCGGGGCAGGCGCGAGGCCGCGTCGCAGCGGCCTGGCTGCTGCCGGTCGCGGCGGCGCTGGCCCTCCTCGGCGCGATGGCCGCCGCGTGGCCGCTCGGCGCGCGTGAGATCTCCGCGGCCCGCGCCTCGGCCGCGGCCATCGTCCTGCTGGCGCTGTTCCGCGGCTGGGAGGGTCTCCGCCGCGCGGCGCCGCACAGGCCTTCGATCGTGGCGGCGTGCGCCACCGGGGCGGTGCTGGCGTTCGCCTGCTTCTACAACCTCGGCCGGCCGCAGTTCTGGAACCAGGGCAAGCAGCGCCCGATGTTCGTCCACGTCACCGACATGCGGATCTACCAGCCGTTCGCCAAGTACTTCGACGAACTGCGCTACGACGGCATCTACCTGGCCAGCGCGCTCGCCTTCGCCGAGGACGAACGCGGCGGATCGCCCGAATCGATCGGCGCCACCAAGATCCGCGACCTGCGCGACTTCCGCCTGCGCACGGCCTCCGAGCTGAAGGACGACATGTTCGCCGTCAAGCGGCGCTTCTCGCCCGCGCGCTGGGCCGACTTCAAGCGCGACCTGGTCTTTTTCCGAGAGGCGATGGGGGCGGGGTTCATCACCAGCCTCGACGATCACGGCGCCAACGCGCCGCCGTCCTGGGTCTGGCTGGCGCGGCTGGCGATCGGCCACGTACCGGCCAACGAGACGACCCTGACCATCGCGGGCCTCCTGGACGCGGTGCTGCTGCTGGCGATGGCCTGGGCGATCGCGAGAAGCTTCGGCCTGGTGCCGATGCTGGTGGCGATGACCGTCTTCGGCGCGACGGATGTCTACATGTTCGGCACCAACTGGGGCGGTGCGACGTTTCGCCACGACTGGCTGGTTCTGCTCGGGTTCGCTGCATGTGCGCTGCGCAAGGAGCGCTGGCGCCTCGCCGGCGTGCTGCTCGGCGCGGGGACGATCTTGCGGGTGATCCCCGCGGTCGGCCTGCTGGGCGTCGTCGCGCCGGCGGTGGCGTGGCTCGTCGGTCAGTGGCTGCAGCGCCACCGGCCGAGCCTGCGCACGCTGCTGACCACGCACCGGGCCGCGGTGCGCGTCATCGTCGCCGCCGCGCTGACGATGTTCGTCTTCATTCTGATGACCGGCTTCTTGTACTCGTTCGACGCCTGGCGCGAGTGGGGGGTGCGGATTCACGCGCTCAACAACGACTTCGCGAACAACGAGATCGACCTGCGGATGTTGATCGCGGGCGCCGATCAAACCGCAGCCGAGCTGCTCCGCGCGCGGTCGCCGCTGTTCATGCTCATCCTCGCCGCCAGCGTGGTGGTGGTCGTGCTCGCGGCGCGCAAACGTCCGCTCGAAGACGCGATGTTGCTGGGGCTGCCTCTCGCGCTGGTGTTGATGAACCCGGTCAACTATCACGTTCACTTCGTGTTCTTGCTCGTCCTGCTCGGAGCGCGCGGCGGTCTGCTGTCCGTGGCGGCGCCGTTGCTCGCGTTGTGCGTGGCCGGGTACTGGATCGATCTCGATCCCGACT
>DATFXS010000635.1:0-4033 GCA_035315605.1 Polyangia bacterium | reverse complement strand
CGGCGGCGTCGGTCCTACGGTCACGATCGGCGCCGCTGCGGCCGCCGTCGTCGTCGGCGAGGCGACCACGGCGGTGGTCGTCGGCGCGATGGTCGGCACGGCAGTGCTCGCCGGCGTCGTGCCGGACGGTGCCGTCGACGGACTGACGGTTTCAGCAGACGGTGTCCCGAGGGGCGGGATGCTGGTGCTCGCCGCGGGCAGCGTCGGTGACGGCGCGACCGGCGACGACCCGAGCGCGCCGCCCGTGACGCCGCCCGGGCCTGGACCGGCGGAGGCCGCTGGCCCAGCGATCGTCGGGGCCGGCGTCGTCGGCGTCGTGCTGTTGACCTGCGCCAGCACGACCGCGCGCGCGCCGATCCCCAGAACCGTGACGATGCTCAGCCCGACCATGAGCGACACGCGCGCCACCACCCTCATGAATGACAATCTGAGCCCTCGCAGCGATGCGGGCTACATCGGGACAGCGGGACCGCAGGTCCCGCTCGCGACGTCGCAGACGCTTCCCGACGCGCAGTCCACATCTGAAGCGCAGGTCGCGAGGCAGCTCGTGTTGTCGCTTGCATTACACGCGAGCTGGTTCGGGCAGGCGGCGGGCACCGTCGCACAGCTTCCGCCGCCGTCGCACGTCCCGGCGCTGAGCGTCGCGCCCGTGCAGCTCGGCGTTCCGCAATCCGTGTCGCTGTTCGGGTAGACGCACGCACCAGTGCTGTCGCACGCGGTCGCCGCGCAGCTCGCGTCCGTGGCAGCGCAGGGGGCGTCGCAGCAGAACCCGCCCAGGCAGACGCCCGAGGTGCACGCCTCGTTGCCGGCGCAGGTCTGGGCCTGACCCCACGGGCCGACGGGCGTCTCTGCCAGACCCGCGTGCTGCCCCCAGCACACGACGGAACCGTCCGCAATCCGTGCGCAGGCCGTGAGGACCCCCGCGGCCACGGACGTGCCCCCCGCCAGGTTCGGCACAGCCGCAGGGCTCGTCGAGGGAATCGCAGTGGTGGTGCCGTTGCCGAGCTGGCCCTGCCCGTTCGCTCCGGCGCAGTCGACTGTGCCGTCGGGTGCGAGGCCGCAGACGAACGAGTCGGCCAGAACGTCGCCGCCGAGAGCCAGCGCGACCGCGGACCCGGTGAAACCCGGCAGCGCACTGGGTGCGTCGCCGGGCGAGACCCAGCACCTGACGAAGGTGTCGCCCACGACGGCGCACGACCGGCCCGCGCTGACGGCGATTGCGGTGGCGCCGCTCAGTCCGGGAATCAGCATCGGCGTTCCTTGGGTGGTCAGCCGACTGGTGGTGGTCGTCGTACCGCCGATGGTCGTGCTGATGAAAGCAGCTACCAGCTTCTTGACCTCCCAGCCACTGCCACTCGATGACGTCCCGAGCCCCGACGCCGCCACGCCCCAGCAGGCCACCTGGCCGTCTGCGAGCAACGCGCAGGTTTCATGGCTCGATACACTGGCTGCGATGGCGACGGCGCCCGCGACCAGCGCGCGGACGGGCGTTTTCGAGCTGGTGGCGGTGCCGTCTCCGAGCTCGCCGTGACTGTTTTCGCCCCAGCACCAGACCGTCTGATCCGACTTCAGCGCGCAGGCATGCTGCGTTCCTGCGGCGAGGGCGACCACGCCGGTCAGTCCCGGCACGGGCTTGAAAAAGCCGGTGAAACCCCTGCCCACGTCGCACTGGACGGTTCCGTCGGACATGACGGCGCAGGGCGGGTTCGGGCCGCCCGCGGTGATCGCGGTCGCCGCGTCGATGCTCGCCAGCGCGATCGGCGCGCCGGGGTTCGACCAGCACTGCAGCGTGCCGTTCGCGAGCAGCGCGCAGGCGTGCGTGAGCCCGACCGATACCTGGACCGCCTCCACCTCGCACGTCCCTCGGTTGCAGTAATAGTTCGACGGACACGGGGTCGTATCGTCGCAGGCTCCGCCGCTGGTCGCCAGGGTGGGCGTGGTGACGATGCGGGTCGAACTGCCCCCGCCGTTGCAGACGGTCGTGACGCTGGTGATCTCACCGGAATCGAGCATGCCGTTGCCGTTCGTGTCGATGCCGAAACTGACCGCGACCCCGCCCTGCGCGCAGGCGCCTCCGGGAGATAGCGCTGCGGAGGAGGCCAGTGTCGGGGTGCCCGCGGGTCCGGTAGCTCCGGTCGCGCCCGTCGGACCGCTGGCGCCGGTCGCACCAGTGGCACCGGTCGGGCCGGTTGCGCCGGTCGGACCCGTTGCGCCCTGTGGCCCTGGCGGTCCGGGCGGCAGCGACACCACCGTCCACTGCGACGAGACGCAGGCGAGCAGCGTCTGCGACGCGCTCGCGTAGGCGACGGCGCCCGCGATCAACGTCGTGCACGGGATCGAAATCCATGTGTTGGCTATGCACGAATAGAGCGAGACGGGCGACTGCACGTACGCCGTCGTCCCCGCGTTCGACGATCCGCACTTCGGCAGCGTGCTCGGCGTGCTCACGATGTACGTGATCGCGAAGACGCCGTCCGGCGGCGGCGCGGGCGCCGCCGCCCCGTCGGGCGCAGCCTCTCGGTCGCACGCGGCCATCACGCTCGCGAAGGCGAGTCCGGTCGCGATCAACAATCGTGCATGAGCGCGGGAGCGCGCACCGTTTTCAATCTTGCTGCCTGTCTCGTCGCGCATGGTCGTCTCCTTGAACCTGGTCAGCGGGCCGAGCCCGCCGCCTGTCTCAGCAAGGGTCGTTCCACCGCGGCGCGCGTGCCTGAACACACAGGTTGGGCGCGGCGCGGGTGGGCAGATTGAGCAGCGACTGGACGATTCGTTCAGTCTGAAAATGCGCGGACGCTCTACGCGAGCGCTCGTCGCGCCGCGCGTCGCCCGGTTGAGATGGCGCCGTGGACGGTCGCGTTGTCGCCGTCCGATTCGGTCGCCTCGCCCGCGAAGAAGATCGTTTCGTCGACGGGGGCGGCCAGCTCGGCCCCCGCGTCGCTGCCGTCCACGCCCGCGTAGCTGTACGCGCCGCGCGCGAAGGGATCGGCCAGCCAGTCGTGGCTGAACCCGCCGCGCAGGTCCCGGCGCAGCCGATCCGCGTCGACGCCGAAGGCCGCCGCCAGCGCGATGGTTGCCATCTCGACGCGCTCGGCGCCGCCGCGCCCGCGCAGCGCCCGCGCGTTGCCGCCTCCAGCCCAACCGGTGACGACCGGAAACGGCGGCGGCCGGCTGACCCACCAGACGGGGAACGGCGGCTCACGCGTCAGCAGGAAACCGTCGTCGAAGAAACGGCCGCCCGCCACCCAGTCATCGCTGCCGAGGCAGAGGCTCACCCGCTCCGCGAAGCCCATCTCCAGTCGGGCCATCGCCCGCTCCTTGTCGGGCAGCTTCGGAGAAAATTCGATCGCCCCCGCCTTGAGCACGCCGAGAGGCACGGTCACGATCAGCCGCGGCGCCGCCAGCTCCTCGCCCGTCGACGTCTTGACGACGGCCCGCCCGCGCTGCCAGGCGACTGCGGCGGCGACCACGTTCAGCCGCACGTCGCAGAGCCGCGCGTCGATCCGCTCGCGGAATGCCGTGACCAGGCCGTCGTACCCGCGCACGAACCGGAACTGGCGGTTGGCGCCCGGGCGCTCGTCGGCCTCCGTGTTCTTGAGCAGCGAGCGGACGCCGATGAGGGACGGATCGGCCGCGTGGTACCCCTCGACGAGCGCCAGCCCTATCGCTTTGATCTCGGGCGCCACGTTCGCCTGCTCGACCAGCTGCCGGAACGACTGGTCGGGGTCGGCCGGCGACGCGTGGGCGAGGATCGCGTCCATCGCCGAGAAGAAGCCGGCCGGTCCTTCTTCCTCTCCCGCTTCCTCTGCCGCTTCTTCCCCCGCCGCCGGACGAGGCGCGCCGCGGTTTGTCTCCCGCAGCGGCAAGGCGGCCTCGCGCGCCACGCCGAGGGTCTCTTCCACGGCGCCGTGCACGAACTCGGCCCCCAGCTCGATGGGACCGTCGGGCGTGTGCTGGGTCAGGATCCGGCCGCCCAGTTGATCGCGCGCCTCCAGCAGCAGCACGCGCGCGCCGGCCGCCGTCAGGTCCCGCGCCG
>DATFXS010000634.1:0-7074 GCA_035315605.1 Polyangia bacterium | reverse complement strand
CGTCGGGCCCGTGCCTTCGAAGCTGTTCGCCGACGAGCCGTAACCGACGAAATCGGCGATGTTCGAGTTGGGCAGGCAGTTGCTGCTGCAGGAGAGGGCGCCCGTCGTGCGCACGAGGGCGACCTTGCCGCTCGTCGCGCTCATGCTGATCGAGCCCGTGGCGTCCGCGGTCGGGAGGTTGGTCGTCCCGCCCGACCCCTGCGCCTCCTTGACCAGATAGTAGTGACCCGGCTGGATCGTGCCGCTGAGCGACGTCACCTGCCAGCTCGATCCGGTGGCCGACGCGTACTGGACCGACCAGCCGCTGACGCTGACGGCGGCGGCGCCGCGGTTGAAGATCTCGATGAAGTCGTTCTTGTAGGTGGCGCCGGAGTTGCCGCCGCCGCCGTAAACCTGGCTGATGACGAGATCGGCCGATCCCAGCGCCGATCTCTCGACGTCGACGAGCGAGCTGTCCCGTGGCTCGCATCCCTGTGTGATCAATGCCAGGCACCCGACTGCCGAACCGATGATGCTCCTGCGCCACTGTCTCTTCGCGGCGTGCGTTGTCATTTTGCAATCTCCTCTGCGGATGGTTCGTGCTCGACGACCGCGCGCGAGTGTGCGCCCGTCGGTCAAAGAGCGCGCCCTCAGTTGCGCAAACGTCTCGTCACGATCGCGTTTGGGCGCGCGGGTTATCCACAGGCGGCTTTAACGGTAACGTTACGAATGCCCTACAACGACGTTGTTAACGTTGGCCGCATGCGAGGCAACGTGTCGGCGTTATCGGACATCCAGGCTCTCGGTCGGCACGCGCACGCCATCCCTGCAGCGGCGCGGATCATGGCGCCGCGATCGCTGGCGGGGATGGTGGCGACTCCGGGGTGCATCGCGTTTCTGTGGGCGTACGCCGCGATCCATCTCGCCCACGAGCGCGGCCTCGATCCAGCCGCGGCCGCTGCGATCTCGCCGATTCCGCTCTTCTCGACGTTCGTTCTCGCGCTGGCGGCGGCGGTGACCGCTTCGGTGGCGGCCGCCCTCGTCCACCGGGTGACCGGCCGGCGGGTCGGCGCGACGCCCAGGCTGCTCGGGTATTCGATCGGCTTCTTCGGAGCCGTGATGGTTCTCTTTCCATGAGCGGCGCGCTCCTGAGGACGGTCGAGCACCTGCACGGACACCTCGCCTGGCTCTCCACGGCCGCGCTCTACCACCCGACCATCCTGCTGCGACGGCCCAGGCGCCGGGCCGTCGGGGCGGCATTCGCAGCGGCCGCGCTGATCACGACGACGGCGGCGCTCGGAGCGGCGATGTATCCGGCGTACCGCGCGCAATTGAAGCCGGCGATCTTTGCGAGCTCACGTTTGCTGGGACTGTTGTTCGAGCGCAAAGAGCACCTCGGCGTCGGAGCGGTGGTGCTGGCCTGGGCGGGTCTGGCGCTTCATCTGAGGGCCCGCGACCAGGACTGGGATCGACCCGCATCGCGGGCGGCATTCGTCGCGTTCGCCGGCGCCGCCGTGTTCGCGACGCTCGCCGCGTCGATGGGCCTGATGGTCGCGGTCCACCGGACGTTCACCTGAGGGCCCGACGGGTGGCTGATATCATCCGCCGTCGATGACGACCGCGGAGATGCGCTCGGCGGAGGGCGCAGGCGATCCCTTGCCGGCGTTGATCGTCGGCGCGGGGCCGGCCGGGCTGGCGACCGCCGCCTGCCTCGCGCAACGGGGCGTGCACGCGCTGGTGCTCGAGGCCGGGCCGTCGCTCGCGAATTCGTGGCGCCATCACTACGACCGCCTGCACCTGCACACGGTCAAGCAGCAGTCGCAGCTGCCCGGATTTCCGTTCGCGAAGGACCTGCCGCGCTACCCGTCGCGCGCCGACATGGTCGCGTACCTCGAGGCGTATGCGGCGCGCTTCGGCGTCGAACCGCGCACGGGCGAAGGGGTGCGCCGGATCAGCGCGAGCGAGGGCGGCTTCGCCGTGGAGAGCGCGCGCGCCGCCTATCGGGCGCGCGCCGTCGTGATCGCGGCCGGTCTCAACCGCGTCGCGAACCCCGAGCGCCTGCCCGGGCAGGAACGCTTCCGCGGCACGCTCGTTCATTCGGCCGCCTACCGCAACGGCGACGCCTTCGCCGGACAGCGCGTGCTGGTGGTCGGCGCCGGCAACACCGGCGCGGAGATCGCGCTCGATCTTGCCGAGCGCGGCGCGAAGCCCACGATCGCGCTGCGCACCCCGGTCAACGTCGTGCCGCGCGATTTCCTGGGCATGCCGACCCAGCTGACCAGCATCCGGATGCGCTGGGCGCCGCTGAAGCTCGCCGACGCGATCGGCCGGCTGGTCTCGCGGCTCGCGTTCGGCAACCTGGCCCGCCACGGATTCGCCCGCCCGGAGCTCGGGCCGCTGTCGGCGATCAAGCTGCGCCGGCGCATCCCGTTGATCGACGTCGGCACGATCGCGGCGATCAAGCGCGGCGAGATCGCGGTCCGGACGGCCGTCGAGCGGTTCACCGAGACGGGCGCGGCGTTCGCGGACGGCAGCGCCGCAGAATTCGACGCCGTCGTGCTGGCCACCGGCTACCGGCCCGAGCTGCGCGACTTCCTGGCGGTGCCGGGCGTTCTCGACGACGACGGCTATCCCCGCGACTGGGCCGGCGGCGGCGCCTGCCCGAATCTGTTCTTCGTCGGCTACACACAGCCCGCCACCGGCCTGCTCCGCGAGATCGCCATCGAGGCGCAAGCGGTCGCTTCCGCGATCGCGCCCGCGTCCGGATCAGCCCGCTCCTGATTCTGTTGCGGTCAGGTTGACGGTGTCACCCGCCGCCGCACGCTGGGAACGTCGGAGGACACGACCATGAAGACGTACCCCGAAGGGCGCCAGTTCAACGGCCGCATCGGCCGCACGTGGAAAGAATCAGAGCCGTCTTTTCCGGTTCCGCGCAAGGCGCCGGCGGGCGCGCCGAACGTCGTTTATGTCGTGCTCGACGACGTCGGCTACGGCTGGGCGGACACCTTCGGCGGCCTGGTCGAGACGCCGAACATCACGCGCCTCGCCCAGAACGGCCTCCGCTACATCAATTTTCATACAACCGCGCTCTGCTCGCCGACGCGGTCCTGCCTGCTGACGGGACGGAATCACCACTCGAACGGAATGGCGAACATCACCGAGCTCGCCACGGGATTCCCGGGATACAACGCGCGCCAGCCGATGGACCGGGCGGCGATCGGGGCGATGTTGAGGATGCACGGCTACAACACGTTCGCTCTCGGCAAGTGGCACAACACCCCCAGCGAGGAATGCGGTCCCGCCGGCCCGTACGAGCGCTGGCCGACCGGTCCGCTGTTCGGCTTCGATCATTTCTATGGCTTCATGGCCGGCGACAACGACCAGTGGTACCCGAAGCTGTTCCGGGACAACACGCCCGTCGATCAACCGGCGACGCCCGAGGAGGGCTACCACCTGTCGGAGGACCTGACGAAGGAGGCGATCCAGTACATCGCCAACAACGAGTCGGTCGATCCGGACAAGCCCTGGCTACTCTACCTGGCGTACGGCGCGTGCCACGCGCCGCACCACGTGTTCAAGGAGTGGGCCGACAAGTACAAGGGCAAGTTCGACATCGGCTGGGACAAGTATCGCGACATCGTCATCGAACGACAGAAGAAGCTGGGCGTCGTCGATCAGAAGGCGGCGCTGGCGCCGATGATGGCGGGAACGCCGTCGTGGGACAGCCTGACCGCTGACCAGAAGCGTCTCTTCGCGCGGATGGCGGAGGTCTACGCCGGCTACCTCGCGCACACCGATCACCAGATCGGCAAGCTGATCGACTTCCTCGAGAAGACCGGCGATCTCGACAACACGTTGTTCATGGTGTTCATCGGCGACAACGGCAGCTCGGGAGAGGGGACGATCGACGGTCTGTTCAACGAGATGAGCCTGGCCTCCTACGTGCCCGAGACCCTCGACTTCAAGATGCAGCGGATCGACCAGCTCGGCCTGCCGGGGTCTTACAACCACTATCCGGTCGGCTGGGCATTCGCCGGCAACACGCCGTTCAAGCTGTGCAAGCAGTACACCCACTTCGGCGGCACGCGCAACCCGCTGGTCGTGCACTGGCCGAAGGGCTTCAAGGCAAAAAACGAGCTGCGCAACCAGTTCCACCACGTCATCGATATCGTCCCGACGATCCTGGCAGCGATCGGGGTCGAGGCGCCGGAGACGATCAACAGCGTCTCGCAGGCCGTCATCGAGGGCGTACCGATGAACTACACGTTCGCCGACAAGAGCGCGACGACCAACCACCCGACGCAGTACTTCGAGATGCTCGGCAACCGCGGCATCATTGATGGCGTCTGGAAGGCGGTGACGTACAACGGCCGCCTCCCCTGGGAGTCACGGTCGAAGTACGCCAGCATCGACGAGCAGAAGTGGGAGCTCTACAAGCTCGACGAGGATCCCGCCGAGGCGAATGACCTGATGCAGGGGAAGGACCTCGGCAACCTGAACGATCCGATCGTGCGCAAGCTGGTCGACCTGATCGGAATGTGGTGGGCGGAAGCCGGGCAGTACAACGTGCTGCCCCTCGACGATCGCTTCAACGAGCGGCTGCTCGGCCGCGGCGATCTGTATCAGGTCAGCCAGCAACGGACGTTCTATGCAGGCGCAGTCCGGATCCCGGAGGGGAACGCGCCCGAGACCAAGAACCGTTCGTGGAGCATGACCGCGCACGTGGACGTCCCGGACGGCGGGGCAGAGGGGCCCATCTGCGTGATGGGCGGCGAGACGGGCGGCTGGTCGCTCTACGTCAAGGACGGCAAGCCTTGCTTCTGCTACAACCTGGCCGCGGCGGAGATCACGACGATCCGTTCGGGCCAGGCGTTGACGCCCGGGGCGCACACCATCCGCTACGAGTTCGAGAAGACCGGCAAGGAGGACGCCGGCGCGGGCGGCGTGGCGCGCCTCTACCTCGACGACAAAAAGGTGGGCGAGAAGAACATCCCGCGAACGGCGGCGTTCGGCTATTCGCTCGACGAGACCTTCGACGTCGGCTGCGACAAGGGGTCGCCGGTCACGCACGACTACGAGCCGCTGGCCTCGTTCACGGGCGCGATCGCCAAGATCGACTTCGATCTGAAGCCGGACTTCGTCTATGCCCCCGAGAAGCACACGGAGGCGCAGATCAAGGCGGCGATGATCAAGCAGTAGCGCGCTAGCGCGCGCCGGGCGTGGGCGCGGGCAGGACCCGGGGCGCGAGCGGGTGCATCCAGACCACGCGTCCGCTCGCCCAGTCGAGAGCCACCAGCCGGCGCGGAAAAACCGTCCCGTAGTTCGGGCCGGTCATGGTGCCGTCTTCCTCGGCGACGAAATAGAGGCGCGGGCCGATCACCGCGAACGGCGGCCTGAATCTCATGCCGAGCGGTGGCAGCTTGGCCGGCACCGGCAGCAGCGTCGTGCCCGCCCGCGCGAGATCGTAGAGCGTGATCACGGGGCGCTCGGCGGTGCCGCTGGTCAGCACCATGTGACGGCCATCGGGCGAGACGAGCGGAGCGTATTCGCCCCCTGACGCGATCTCGAGCGGCTGCAGCGGCACGTCGTTCTGCCAGCGGTTCAAGATCAGGCGGCGCGCCGGCCGGGTCTCGTAGGAGAAGAAGGCGACGACGCCGGGGCTGGGCGAGAACGTCCTCGGTTTGTCGCTCCAGCCGGCGTTCCAGCGCGACCACGACCAGTACAGCGCGCCGCGGGCGGGTACGAAGCCCGCGGGCGGCGGGAACGACGGCGGCAGCGGCGCGCTCGCCATCTCGCCGGGCCGCGGCGCGACGGAGCCCGTGGCCGGGTCCACGAGCACGACGCCCGAGACCTTCCAGACCGGGGAGGGCCGGAACCCGCTCGGGGTCCAGCTCTGCGCCAGCCAGCTGACGCGCAGCCGCCCGCCCTCGACGTCGGACGACAGCGTGAGCGAAGCATTGCGCGACGAGATCACCACCTCGCCGTCGACGGAGTCCCCGTCGTCGCTGACCGTGATGCCCCCTGGGAAACGGACAGGCGCGTCGACCAGCGGCTTGCCGTCCGACGGCCGGAGAAAGCGAACGTGGGCCGTGTTTCGCTGCGCGCCGTCCGGCGCCACGACGGCCAGCCAGCCGGCGCGCGCCGTCAGCGGCCAGCGTCCCTGGCGCGTGCTCCAGCGCCGCTGCCCCGTCGCCAGATCGACCGCGGTGATCGAGCCGTCGTTCGCCGCGAAGTAGCCGAGCGCGCCGCTCGCGTCCGCGACGCCGCCCGGAATGGGGGGCGGCGCCGCCTCCTGGACGGATGCGCGCGCCGCGCCGGTCGCGACGGCCACCAGCAGGGCGCCCGCGATCGCAGGCCGCAGCGCGATCAATCGGTGCCCGCGTCGACGGGGCCGGTGCCGGACAGCGGCGGACGGCAGACCTTCCGGTTCATCGCGCCGTCAACGAACGTCAGGCTGGAAACGCAGTCGGACTCATCGGCGGCGGATCGCTTCGGATTGCAGTCGGTCTTCGTGGCACAGATCAGGAAGCAATAGTTCATCCCGTTGTCGCTGTCGATCACGCAGGCGGAGCCCGCCGGGCAATCCACATCGTGCATGCAGCCGGCCACGCCGCAGTAACCGCCCGCGAACTCGGTCAGGCAGACCTGACCCATCTCGGTGCATTTGAGGTTCGCGTTGCACTCGGACCCGACGCCGCGCCGGATCGCCTCGCTCTGACTGTTCCCACACCCGCAGATGCCCGCGACGACGACCAATGCCCACAGTATGCGACTCATGGCGTGCCTCCTCACTCGGTGGGACTTCGTTGTTCGGGTTGGATCCCCGAGGCCCACGTGACGGCTCATCGCGTCTGAGCCGAAGTCACCGACTGGCGGCTCTGGTCAAGGAAAGGCGGGGCGTGACCGAAAAGAGACTGAGAGAGAAAGGCCAAGGCCCGAAGACAAAATGAGAATGACAACGACGGTGATCCGGAATCTCGCTCTTATCCTTGCAACGTGTGCGGCTGCCTGCGGCGGCTCGTCGGCGACATCGGGCGGCACCGGCGGTCAGAGCTCGGGCTCGGGTGGCGCGAACACGGGGCGCGGCGGGACGAA